>CALUML010000057.1 GCA_944321745.1 uncultured Bacteroidales bacterium | reverse complement strand
AGCTCTACCTGAAACGCCTCATCGTGGGCGGCTTCGAAGGCGTATACGAGATCGGGAAGAACTTCCGCAACGAGGGCATGGACCGCACCCACAACCCCGAGTTCACCTGCATGGAGCTGTACGTGCAATACAAGGACTACAACTGGATGATGGGCTTCACCGAACAGCTGCTCGAACGCATCTGCCTGGCGGTGAACGGCTCCACCGAGGTCGAGGTCGACGGCAACGTCATCAGCTTCCGAGCCCCGTACCGCCGTCTCCCCATCCTCGATGTCATCCGCGAGAAGACCGGCCACGACCTGCACGGAAAGACGGAAGACGAGATACGCGACATCTGCAAGCAACTGAAGATGGAGATAGACGACACCATGGGCAAAGGCAAGCTCATCGACGAAATCTTCGGCACGTTCTGCGAAGGCACCTTCGTGCAGCCCACCTTCATCACCGACTATCCCGTGGAAATGTCGCCCCTCACCAAGATGCACCGCTCCAAACCCGGCCTCACCGAACGCTTCGAACTGATGGTCAACGGCAAGGAACTGGCCAACGCCTACAGCGAACTCAACGACCCCATCGACCAGGAGGAACGCTTCAAGGAGCAGCTCCGCCTGAGCGAAAAGGGCGACGACGAAGCCATGTTCATCGACCAGGACTTCCTCAAGGCCCTGCAATACGGCATGCCCCCCACCTCGGGCATCGGCATCGGCATCGACCGCCTCGTCATGCTCATGACCGGGCAGACGGCCATCCAGGAAGTGCTATTCTTCCCCCAGATGAAACCCGAAAAGAAAGCCCGCGTGGACGACGACGCCTCGTTCCAGTCACTCGGCATCCCCGCCGAGTGGGTGCCCGTGGTGCGCAAGGCAGGCTTCAACACCCTCGAAGCCCTGCGCGGGCAGAACCCCAACAAGCTGCACCAGGACCTGTGCGGGCTGAACAAGAAAGGCAAACTCGGCCTGCCCAACCCCACCCGCGATGAGGTGGCCGCCTGGATAGCGCAAGCCTGACACGACACAGTTAAACCAACCGGAGGGACGACACATGAACATAGAAGGCAAATTCGGAGTCATCGGCGGAGGCAGCTGGGCCACCGCCATCGCCAAGATACTCTTGGCCAAGGAACCGGGCATCAACTGGTACATGCGCAGGCAGGACCAGATAGACGACTTCATGCGGCAAGGACGCAACCCCAGCTACCTGTCCGGCGTGAAGTTCGACCTCGACCGCATCAGCTTCACCAGCAACATCAACAAGGTGGTCAACGCCTCGGACGTGCTCATATTCGCCACGCCCTCCCCCTTCCTCAAAGCCCACCTCAAGAAGCTGCGCCGCAGCCTGCAAGGCAAGTTCATCCTGTCCGCCATCAAAGGCATCGTGCCCGACGACAACATGCTCATGTCCGACTACTTCGAGCAGCGGTACTACGTCCCCCGCGACCACATCGCCGTGCTGGCAGGCCCCTGCCACGCCGAGGAAGTGGCGCTCGAACGCCTCTCCTACCTCACCATCGGCTGCCGCTCGCGCGAGATGGCACGCGTGCTGGCCGCACGACTGGCCAACGACTTCATCCACACCACCATCAGCGACGACGTGGTGGGCATCGAATACGGCTCGGTGATGAAGAACATCTACGCCATCGCCACGGGCATCTGCCACGGGCTGAAGTACGGCGACAACTTCCAGGCCGTGCTGCTCTCCAACGCCGTGCGCGAGATGAAGCTCTTCTGCAACGCCACCGACCCCCTCCACCGCGACATCGTGGAGGCCGCCTACCTGGGCGACCTGCTCGTCACGGCCTACTCCAAGTTCAGCCGCAACCGCCTCTTCGGCACCATGATAGGCAAAGGCTACTCCGTGAAGACCGCCCAAATCGAGATGGAGATGGTGGCCGAAGGCTACTACGCCACCAAGTGCATCCACGAAATCAACGAGAAATACCAGGTGAACATCCCCATCGTGGATGCCGTGTACCGCATCCTCTACGAGCGCAGCTCGCCCACCGTCGAGATACGGAAGCTCGCCGAGAAGCTGGCATGAGATACAGTGATTAGTGACTAACGATTAGTGATTAGTGATTAACGGTTAACGGTTAACGAACGGTTAACGATTAGTGCCAATCACCGACCACCACCCACTAATCGTTAATCGCTAACCACTAATCACTAATCGTTAATCACTAATCACTAATCATTACATAAGTATGGAACCAATCAAACTCTCCATTGACAAGGCTTTCGGCTTCGTGCCGGAAGAAGCGGTGGCCGCCTACGCCCCGCAAGTAGAAAGCGCCAACCGCACGTTGGAAGACGGCACAGGCCGGGGCAACGACTTCCTCGGCTGGTTGCACCTGCCCACGTCCATCAGCGAAGCCCACCTGGCCGACATCGAACAGACCGCCCGCACCCTGCGCGAACAATGCCAGGCCGTGGTAGTCATCGGCATCGGCGGCAGCTACCTCGGCGCCAAGGCCGTGAACGAGGCGCTCGCCAACAGCTTCGACTGGCTCGTGGCCGAACGCCGCGACCCCATCGTGCTCTACGCCGGGCAGAACATCGGCGAAGACTACCGCTACGAACTGCAGGAACTGCTGAAAGGCAAGAAGTTCGGCATCATCTGCATCTCCAAGTCCGGCACCACCACCGAGCCCGCCCTCGCCTTCCGCCTGCTCAAGGACCAGCTCGAAGCCCAGCAGGGCAAGGAAGCCGCCCGGCAGCTCATCGTGTGCATCACCGACAAGGCACGCGGCGCACTGCGCACCCTCGCCACGCAGGAGGGGTACAAGACCTTCGTCATCGAAGACAACATCGGCGGACGCTTCTCCGTGCTCTCGCCCGTGGGGCTGCTGCCCATCGCCGTGGCAGGCCACGACGTGCGCCGGCTCGTGCAGGGCGCGGCAGACATGGAACGCGCCACCGGCACCGACGTGCCCTTCGCCGACAACCCCGCCGCCCGCTATGCCGCCGTGCGCAACGCCCTTTACCACAGCGGCAAGAAGATAGAGATACTCGTCAACTTCCACCCGAAGCTCCACTACGTGTCCGAATGGTGGAAGCAACTCTACGGCGAAAGCGAAGGCAAGGACGGCAAAGGCATCTTCCCCGCGTCGGTCGACTTCACCACCGACCTACACTCCATGGGGCAGTGGATACAGGACGGCGAACGCACCATCTTCGAGACCGTCATCTCCGTGCGCGAACCGAACCACACCAAGGTGTTCCCCCACGACGACGCCAACCTCGACGGGCTCAACTTCCTGGCCGGGAAGCGCGTGGACGAGGTGAACAAGATGGCCGAGCTGGGCACCATGCTCGCCCACGTGGACGGCGGCGTGCCCAACCTCAAGGTGGAACTGCCACGCCTCGACGAATACTACCTCGGGCAGCTCATCTACTTCTTCGAGCGCGCCTGCGGCATGAGCGGCTACGTGCTGGGCGTGAACCCCTTCGACCAGCCCGGCGTGGAAGCCTACAAGAAGAACATGTTCGCCCTGCTCGACAAGCCGGGCTACGAGGAAGCCTCCCGCGCCATCAAGGCACGGCTCTGAGGCCTCACATGCAGATGCAACGGGGCGGCGGGAAATGTTCCCGCCGCCCCGTTGTGCTTCAAGCCCCCTCAACTCCCCAACATGCCTCCAAAGAGTTTGGAGAGGCTTCACCCTTGGCAAATGATGCTAACCAAGCTCCCCCTTTGGGGGAGTTGAGGGGGCTCCAGGGTCTAAGTTTTCCTGCTCATCCCTCCACCGGCGGCTCGCCCCATTGGTTCGCTTCGGGTTGTCCCGCCATGCAGCAGAGCACCAACAGCCAGATGCCGCCAATCACCGGGACGAGGGATATAAACACCCACCACCCGCTCTTGCCCACATCGTGCAGGCGGCGCACCTCAATGGCCAGCGAAGGGATGAACGTCCCCAGCGTGAACAGGATGGTCAGCACCCCCCACTCGTCCGTGCTATAGCCCAATAGGAACATGTCGGCGAGTACCACCACCACACTGGCGATAAAGTAGAAAAGAATGAACATCCAGAACCCCCGCCTGCCCGTGCGGCCGCGGAAGTCGGCATAGTGCTTGAAAGCATCCAAAAAGTATTTCATGACGTGAAATGGTTAAGGCTTGCGGCGGTTGCCTGCAACCGCCACAAGCCGGTTAGACAAAAAGTGTCGCGTTGCGCCTACTCTCTACGGTTTTCGGCCTCCCCGTCCGTGTCATGCGCCGGGCTCGGCGGCTTCCTTGGCCTTCTTGTAGGCCTCGCGCGAGGCGTAGTCAATGCCGTTCTCGCGCACGCCGCCGTCCTCCAGCTCGAAGTTCAGCAGCACCCGTTCGCGGAAGTCCGCGTCGGGGATGAACACGATGCGCAGGTCGTAAATCATCTCCTGCGGGTTGAACATATCCACCGTGTCGGCCCCCTGGCTCTTGAAGGTGATGCGGAACGTGCCCAGGCCGGGCACTTTCACCGTGTGCCCGCTCCGCAACATGCGGGGCACGTACATGGCCAGGTGCTCCAGCGCCGCGCGGAACTCGGCGGCTGAAAGGGTTGTGAACTCGGTGGCGTCTTTCACCATGTCTTTCTCGCTCTGCGGCGATGCGCTCTTCGGAGTGGCGTACCACTTCCTCGGCCCCTCGGGGTCCTGCGGGTTCATCCGCTGGACAAGTCTGTAAGGTAAAGTCATAATAGAAACAGATTTAAGTAAAAAAATCGGGTCTGCCTTGACTCAATGCCGCCCTCCCTCGGCCCAGACCCTTAGGCCTCGGGGAGCGGGTGTCCGTGCTTGTCCGCAAGTGCCGCCGGAAGCCGTCCGGCTGAGGCCGCCCGGCCCGCCGGAGTCGCTCTCGAAAACTCACTAGGGAGAGACCGGGCATCTCACTAGGGAGAGACCGGAGGTCTCACTAGGGAGAGTCTTCCAAACTCACTAGGGAGACACCGCCGGTCTCTCCCTAGTGACACCTCCGGTCTCTCCCCGGTGAGTTTTCGTAACTTGTGCGGGAGCGGGTTCGCCCCTCCCCGGGGAGTGGGCGGAAGCCCCGTCCCGCACCCTCCCCGGCTGCTTCCGGCAAGTGCCCGCGGACGTGACAAGACTGCCCAAATATAAGAAATTTTATCCATCCGCCGCGCCTGTTAACATATAATAACTTGCAGATGCGGGGCACATGCAACCGCAAAGGGCGCATACCCCCAACCCCCTGAAGGGGGCTTATTTTTCAACCGCAAAGGGCGCAAAGGGCGCAAAGGTTTCTCTGCGTTCTTCGCGCTCTTTGCGGTTAGACCAAACAACCGCAAAGGGCGCAAAGGGGCGCAAAGGCTCCTCTCCCTCTGCGTCCTTCGCGCTCTTCGCGGTCAAACAAAACAACCGCAAAGGGCGCAAAGGGCGCAAAGGTTTCCCTCTCTGCGTTCTCTGCGCTCTTTGCGGTTGAAAATAAGCCCCCTTCAGGGGGTTGGGGGTATGCGCCATTTGCGGTCAAGCAAGTGCGGCTGCGCCCGTCCCGCGCCGCAGGGGCCGGGTCATTTGCCCTGCTCCTCGTATTTTTTTGCGCTGTGCTTCACCACCTTGGCCTCGAGGTAGAAGATGATTTCCTCGGCAATGTTGGTGCAGTGGTCGCCGAAGCGTTCGAGCTTGCGCACGATGCCGATGAGCAGCAGGCACAGGTAGGCTTCCTTGGGGTGCTTCTCCAGGTAGGCGGCCACGATGCCCAAGGCCTGCTTGTTGATTTCGTCCACCAGGTTGTCCTTGGCTATCACCTGCTGGGCCAGGTCCACGTCTTCCTTTTCCAGGGCCTCGCGCGCCAGCTCCAGCATGGAGAACACCTGCTGGCACATCTCTTCCAGGCGCGAGGCCAGGATGACGTTCTCGTTGATGACCATGTCGTCGGGCAGGTTCATCACCGAGCGGGCGATGCTTTCGGCGAAGTCGCCGAGGCGTTCCAGGTTGGTGTTTATCTTGAAGATGGAGAGCACGTAGCGCAGGTCGATGGCCACCGGCGCGTACAAGGCGATGATGTCCTCGCAGTCGCTGTCTATCTTCAGTTCGTAGGCGTTCACCTTGCGCTCGCGGCACACCACGGAGTAGGCCTGCCCCTTGTCGTTCTTCAGCAGGGCCTCGATGGCGTGGCGTATCTGCTGGTCCACGAGCGTCCACATTTCGAGCACTTCTTCATGCAAGTGCTGTGCTTCTTTTTCTATCTTTTTCATTCCAAATAATAAGTCTGCGGTCAACGGTCGGCAGTCAACCGTTGGGGGTTAATGGTTGCAATGCTTCGGCACATCCGGCAGGCAGTCGGCCGCCGGTCGGGGGATGGCTACCCGAAGCGGCCGGTGATGTAGTTCTGGGTCTGTTCCTTGTCGGGGTTGAGGAACATCTTCTTCGTCTCGCTGAACTCCACGAGCTCGCCCAGCATGAAGAAGCCCGTGTTGTCGCTCACGCGCGAGGCCTGCTGCATGTTGTGCGTCACGATGACGATGGTGTACTCCTTCTTCAGCGCGTAGATGAGGTCCTCTATCTTCGAGGTGGAGATGGGGTCGAGTGCCGACGCGGGTTCGTCCATGAGCAGCACCGTGGGCGACACGGCCAGGGCGCGGGCGATGCACAGGCGCTGCTGCTGCCCGCCCGAAAGGTCGAAGGCCGACTTCTTGAGCTTGTCCTTCACCTCGTCCCACAGGGCGGCCTGGCGCAGGCTCCGTTCCACGATTTCCTCGATTTCCTTCTTGTTCTTCATGCCGTTCACCCGCAGGCCGTAGGCCACGTTCTCGAAGATGGACTTCGGGAAAGGGTTCGGCTTCTGGAACACCATGCCCACCTGCTTGCGCAGCTCGACCACGGAGACGGACTTGTCGTAGATGTTCTGCCCGTCGATGAGGCATTCGCCCGTCAGGCGCGTGCCCTCGATGAGGTCGTTCATGCGGTTGAACAGGCGCAGGAACGTGGACTTGCCGCAACCCGACGGGCCGATGAACGCCGTCACCGTGTTGCGTTCCATCTTCATGTTGATGTTCTTCAGCGCATGGAAGTCGCCGTAATAAAAGTTTACATTCTTTGCTTCGATCATATATGAGTTACGAGTTACGAGCTACGAGCTACAAGTGCCATGCGGCGTGAAGCTGCCAGCTCTGTTTTCTGACTTCTGACTTCTTACCTCTTGCTTTCTTACCTCTCACCTCTGTTTCCTGCTCACCCGCTTGCGGATGAAGGAGGCGAGCAGGTTCATGGCCAGCACGATGATGATGAGCACGAGCGCCGTGCCGTAGGCGATGGGGCGCGAGGCCTCGATGTCCGTGCCGCTGGTGGCGATGACGTACAAGTGGTAAGGCAGTGCCATCACCTGGTCGAAGATGCTCGTGGGGAGCTTCGGCAGGAAGTAGGCCACCGCCGTGAAGAGGATGGGGGCCGTCTCGCCCGACACGCGCCCGATGGCCAGGATGAGGCCGGTGATGATGTTGGGGAAGGCCGACGGCAGGATGACCCGGAAGATGGTCTGCAACTTGCTCGCCCCCAGTGCCACGCTGCCCGAACGGTAGGAGTCGGGCACGGCCTTCAACGCCTCTTCGGTAGTGCGGATGACGATGGGCAGCACCAGCAGCCCCAGCGTGAGCGAACCGGCGATAATCGAGTCGCCGAAACCCAGCGTATTGACGAACAAGGCCATACCGAACAGCCCGAACACGATGGACGGGATGCCGCTCAGGTTGTTGGTCACCACGCGGATGAGCCGTACCGTCCAATGGTCCTTCGTATATTCATTCATGTAGATGCCGGCCATCACCCCCAGCGGGAAGGCAAACACCATGCTGCCCACCACCAGGCAGAGCGTACCCACGATGGCGGGAAAGATGCCGCCCGAAGTCATGCCCTCGGTGGGAGCCTGCGTGAGGAAGTCCCAGCTGAGCACGCCCGCCCCGTTCACGATGATGAAGCCCTGTATCCACACCAGGATGCCCACCACCACGAAGCCCAACAGGCGGATGGTCCAAAAGGCCACTTGCTGGGTCATCCGCGTGCGGAGCCGGTAACCCGACGCTTTCAACTGGAGCGAAAACTCGTTTTCTTTCGATTGTTCCATAGGATAATGTGAGAATATGCTAATGTGCTGATATGCTAATGTGCTGATATGCTACTTTCAACTTTCAACTTATTACACCGCCTGCCGCTGCTTCTTCGAAATCAGTTCGGCCGAGACGCTTATCACCAGCGTGATGAGGAACAGGATGCAACCCAGCAGGAACAGCGACTGGTAGTGCGCCCCGCCCGCCGGAGCTTCGCCCAGTTCCGCCGCGATGGTGGCGGGGATGGTGCGTATCGGTTCGAACAGCGAGGTGGGCATCACCGCGGCGTTGCCCGTCACCATAAGCACGGCCATCGTTTCGCCCACCGCGCGGCCTATGCCCAGCACGATGGCCGCCGATATGCCCGACGAGGCGTAGGGAATGACCACCCGGTAAATGGTCTGCCACTGCGTGGCCCCGAGCGAGAGGCTTGCCTCGCGCATGGCCAACGGGGTGTTGCGCATGGCATCCTCGGCCACGGTGATGATGGTGGGCAAGGCCATGATGGCCAAGATGAGGCAGCCGGCAAAGGCCGTCTCGCCCACCGGCAGGTCGAACGCCCGCTGCACCAGCGGCACGATGACCACCAGGCCGAAGAAGCCGTACACCACCGACGGGATGCCCGCCAGCAGCTCGATGGCCGGTTTCAGCACCTTGCGCATCCGCTCTCCCGCCAGCTCGGACATGTAGATGGCCACCCCCATGCCCAGCGGCAGCGCGATGAGTATGGCGAAGAAGCTCACCCACAGCGTGCCCAGAATGAGCGGCAATGCCCCGAATTGGGGAGCGGGCGTAGACGTAGGCAGCCATTCGCGCCCGCCGAAGAAATCGGTCACGGTGATGTTGCCCGCCTCTACAATCTTGATGCCGCTGCGGTCCGCGGGCAAGTACTGCTCGGGCAGGAAGGCCAGGATGCCTTCGTCGCCCGCCACCACTTCCGCCAGCTTGTCGGGCAGGAACTCGTAATCAGGGCCGAACTCCTCTTCCGCATAATAGTCGAATATCTCCTCGAAGCGGAAGGGGCGAATCTCCAGGTCCGCTCCCCCCACCTCGCTCCACGAGGTGGTTTCGTAGTCGAATATGTGCTTGATTTGGGAGGCGTTCAACCGTTCCACCGGGTTCGACGGATGCACGCACAGCACGTAGCCCTTCTCCACCGTCGGACTTTGGAACAGGCCGAAGCCTTCCTTGAACAGGAATATGGTGATGAGCAGCACAATCACGATGCTCACCCAGCCCGAAGCGGTGAAGAGGCCTTCCACGCCGCGTTCCAGCCACTTCGCGCCCCGGCGAGCCGTGTTCCTGAACTTAAGTTGCTTGTCCGTATTCATTGCGCAGCTTCCCGTTAGCTTATTTCACCGTTACATATCCCAGCCCGGACACCGTGGCCTGCCCTTCGTCGGACAGCACGTAGTCGATGAAAGGCTTCACCGCCGCTTCCGACTTGGCTTCGTAGTAATAATACAACGGGCGCACGATGGGATAGGTCTGGTCCTTGGCATGTTCGATGGACGGGGCCACATAGGTCGCGCCCTGGTCGTAGGACACGGCCACGGCCTGCACCTCCTTGGCCAGGTAGGCCAGCCCGATGTAGCCGATGGCACCCGGCGTCTGGCTCACCGACTGCACGATGGCACCCGTGGCAGGCATGCTCATGATGCCGCTCATGTAGTTGCGGTGCTTCAGCACGCTTTCCTTGAAGAATTCGTAGGTGCCCGACGACGTTTCGCGCGAATAAGGCACAATCTTCATGTCCGGCCCGCCCACTTCTTTCCAGTTCTTGATTTTACCGGTGAAGATGCCTTCCAGCTGCTCGCGGGTGAGCTTCTTCACGGGGTTCGACGGGTGCACCACCACGGCCAGCGCATCGTAGGCGATGATGACTTCCTTCACCGTCTTTCCGGCAGTTTTCAGCTTGTTGCGCTCATCGAACTTGATGCGGCGCGACGACTGCGCGATGTCGGTCGTCCCCTCCAGCAAAGCCGAGATGCCGACCCCGCTGCCCCCGCCGGTCACCGTGACGTTGGCATCCGGGTGCTTCTGCAAATAATTCTCGGCCTCCTTCTGCGACAAAGGCAGCACCGTGTCCGAACCTTTAATCTTCTGTGCGTTCGCCATGCCCAGCGACACCGCCAGCAGGCACAAGCTAAAAACAATCTTCTTCATAATTCTTTTTTATTTATTTCAAATTTCATATTTCAAATTCCAGATTATTATTGCCCGCAGATTACGCAGATGGGCGCGGAGGAGGCGGAGCGTTTTCAATTGTCCATTATCAATTGTCAATTAAATTCCCATGCCGCCCGTGCATTGTTCATTATTAATTGTTCATTGTTAATTGTTCAGAATTTATACTGCAGCCGCAAGGTGAAATGGTTGGCTTCCATATCGTTTAAAGAGGTCAGTTGGGTTGTTTGTTCGAAATAGACAAAATCATAGTAAGCCAACAGGCGCAGTTTGGGAGTAGCGTGCCACAACGCTCCCACTCCCCAAGTATGTTGCGAGGCATCGGTCTCGGTCGTGCCGCCCAGCCCCACCTCGTTGCCCCGCACGTCCACGTTCGGGTCGTACCAGTCGTACTTCGCCACCAGGGCAAAAGGAGTGCGGCCAATGTCGTGCACCAGCATGGCATAGCCGCCGAAGAAGTTGCGCACATACGTATTGTTGGCAGGCAACGTGCTGTAGTTCGGGCTTTGCGAGGAACCTGCCGTGCCCGGCTGCGTCCCCGTCAACACCTCGCCCCGCAGCTGGGTGGTGCCCAGCACGCTCTTGAAGGCCACCTGGGCATCCGCGCCGAAATACTCGCGCTTAGCATAGCGTCCGCGGTTGGCCGCATCCGCATTCAGCTCGAAAGCCTTGCCCGCCATGCGGTACACGCTGTCCGTGCCTTGGTACACGCCGCCGTTATAATAGGAAATGCCGACACCATAATCCAGCCACCCGCCTACACCGCTCGCCACGCTCAGCCGCCCGATGAAGTCCTTGCGGCTGTCCGTCTCCCGTTGTGTGCCGTTGCCAGCCACCAGTGCCGCTTCCAGCTTCAGGATGTGCCAAGGCGATTGCTCCGGGGCGCGCAGCACCAGGTTCACCCCCATGTCGCGCTCCTGCGGGAACAGCGTGCGGAACGTGACGGAACGTTCGGGCGACTCGCGCAGGCTCGACGAATGGGTGATTTCATAACCGAACGGCCGGTTGAGCACCCCGGCGCGCAACTCGTTCGTGCGCCACCACGGGTCTTTCACGTTCACATAAATATCCTTCAGGCTCAATCCCTTCTCCGTGAGATCCACCTGGAACACAGCGGACACGATGCGTTCCTCATACGTCAGCTTCACCCGTCCCCGGCGCACGCCGATGCGGTTGAACCCGCGCTCCGGGTGCTCGTTGGGTGCACCCACGTTGAGCGAAGCATCCTTCTCTCCATGCTCGAACTGCGCCTGTATGTAGCCGGACACCTTCAGCTTGCCCGAGGGCAGCAGTGAAATGCCGTCTTCACCCGCGGTTTGCGGCTTGCCGCCACCAGCTGCTTCCCAGGCCTGCACACGACCCGCGAACAACAGCAGCAACGACAACACGCCGGCCTTGATGGCGTATGTATGGTTCATGCCTGCTTTCAAATTTCCCAATATAACGGTTCAAGTAAACAAAGCTAACTAAAAAACACTTTCTTTATATACTTTGTTTGCTCCTTCTTCAATTAATCCGCCGCAAAAGTCCGTCTTTATTGTTACGAAATTGTTACGAAATGGAAAAGTTTGCCTTAACCAGCGGGGAAGGCAGCTCGCAGCATACTGCCGTCATACCCTCCCCTATCTTGATGTTCATACCCCCCCGGCACTACGTGCCACCTCCCCTATCTTAGGGATTTTCCATACTCCCTCCCCCCTTCGGGGTAGAGGGTGTATCAAAATAAGAACGAACACGGATTGAGCGGATTTAACGGATTGTCACGGATGAGGATACTGTTGATGGCCAATGACATCATTGGCAAAATATCCGTGTAAATCTGTTTGATCCGTATTATCTGTGTTCTAAATCCCATTTTGATACACCCTCAGTGAGAAATGTTCTGCTTGCCGAGGTTTCCGAGAAAGCCTCGCGGACGGAGTAACCCAGCGCCTCCCCTAACATAGGGGAGGTGTCGCGAAGCGACGGAGGGGTATGAACCCTAAGGTAGGGGAGGTGGAGGGGTATGGCAGGGAGTACCCCGCAAAGTGGGTGGAGGGAGTATGAACACTAAGATAATGATAATGGAGAGAGAACAGAGGATGGCTCGCACTTTCCGACATGCGGATATTCTTAAAAAAGCATCTACATTAACATCTGTTTATATTTACACTTGCAAATGTCATAATTTCCTTGTACATTTGCTTTCGCAAAGCAAAAAGCAAAGTGTACCCCCACCCTGCCCATTCCCATCCTTCTCCCTTCCCACTAAAAGGACACTCCCTAACCCCCTAAAGGGACACCCCCAACCCCCTAAAGGGACACCCCCAACCCCCTAAAGGGACACCCCCAACCCCCTAAAGGGGGCTTTGCCTTTTGCCTAAAAGGGGTCGTACCCTTTTGCCTAAAAGGGGTCATACCCTTTTGCCTAAAAGGGGTCATACCCTTTTGCCTAAAGGGGTCGTACCCTTTTGCCTAAAGGGGTCGCACCCTTTTGCCTAAAGGGGTCGCACCCTTTTGCCTAAAGGGGTCGCACCCTTTTGCCTAAAGGGGTCGCACCCT
>CALUML010000056.1 GCA_944321745.1 uncultured Bacteroidales bacterium | reverse complement strand
GCTATTGCTCCTTACCCCTTGTTCCGTGCCTGCGGCAAGAGGCAAAATTCCGTTATGACGCAGGGAAATTTCCGTAGTAACGCAGGAAAAATTCCGTAGTAACGGAAAAAAGTTTTCGTTATAAGGCCGCGGAAGGTGGATGTCTTGGCCGGTCCGGTGCGTTCGTACCAATATTTGCATTATCTTTGCGGAAAGTTTTCAGGATAAAAAGACATGGACAAACTCGTATTCGCCACCAACAACCCTCACAAGCTGGAAGAAGTGAGGGCCATACTGGGCTCGGACGTGGAGGTGCTGAGCTTGCGGGACATCGGCTGTGCCGCCGACATCCCCGAAACCGCTGACACCCTCGAAGGCAACGCCCTGCTCAAGGCACGCTTCGTGGCTTCGCGTTATGGCGTTGACTGCTTTGCCGACGACACGGGGCTGGAGGTCGCCGCCCTGGACGGTGCGCCCGGCGTGTACTCGGCCCGCTTTGCCGGTCCCGGATGCACCCCGGCGGACAATGTGCGCAAGCTGCTCGGCCTCATGCAGGATGCCGGCGACCGTTCGGCACGTTTCCGCACCGTGGTCGCCCTCATCCGCGGGGGCAAGGAATATTGCTTCGAAGGCATGGTGGGCGGCACCATCGCCCGTACGCCTGCCGGTTGCGGGGGCTTCGGTTACGACCCCGTGTTCGTGCCCGAGGGGTATGACCGCACCTTCGCCGAATTGCCACCCGCCGAGAAAAACCGCATCAGCCACCGTGCCCGCGCCGTGGCCAAATTGGCGGACTTCTTGAGAGGCGAGGAGTGAGAGGCAAAAGGTGAGGAGTAAGAAGCAAGGGGCAAGTAGCCGCTGCTTGCCGTTCGTGGCTTTGGTAATGTGATTTGTAACAAATAAACAATATACATAATAAAAATATAAACCACGGAGACGCAGATGTGCCGGGTGGCGTTCTCATAGATGATAGAGGCTACTTAATGAAATGCCGCTTGCGGCAGTTCTTCGTGTTCTCCTTTGGGCGAAGAACGGGGTAGGCAAGACGTATATCTCCGTGCCTCTGTGGTTTAAAATTCAATTCAATGTAAATTCTAATAAACATTCCCTCCTCGGGAGGGTTTTTGGGAGGCTCCCGGATGAAACGATACCTTATTTTATTTATGATGTCCCTCCTGTCCGCGTGGCAGGTGTGGCTGTGCGCCCAGACCATGGGAGGGTGGCGCACGCATTTCGCCTACAACAGCGTGACGCAGGTGGAGCAGACCGACAACAAGGTCTATGCCGTGAGCGACGGCGCGCTCTTCTCCATCGACAAGCTGGATAACAATGTGGAACTATACAGCAAGATAACGGGGCTGAACGGCAGTGTCGTCTCCGCCATCCGTTACGACGCGGACAACCGCCAGCTGGTCATCGCCTACGAAAACGGCAACATCGACCTGCTCACCAGCGGCGGCATCGTCAACATCCCCGACTTTTACAACAAGGTGATGAACGTCAACAAGTCCGTCAGCCACATCGACATCCACGACGGCAAGGCCTACCTCGCCTGCCACTTCGGCATCATCGTGCTCAACCTCGACCGCCGCGAGATTGCGGAAACCTATTACATCGGCTCCGATGCCGCCGAGGTGGACGTGATACGCACGGCGGTGGTGGGCGACGACCTGTACGCCCTGGCTTTCACGCCGGTGGGGGCTGCCGAGGGAGAACGCACGTACGCGCTGTTCCGTGCCGATGTGAATGATCCCAACCTGGTGAACTACGAGCGGTGGAGCACCTTGCCCCTGCCCGCCGTGGGCACGCACCAGGCCATCGCCTCGTTTGCAGGCAAACTGTTCGCGCAGAGTGATTGGCGGCTTTACACGCTCGAAAGCGGCGATGCCTGGTCGCTCTTCCCGTTGGAGGATGCCGTGGCGGCGGGCATCAGCGTGAGCGGCGGCAAGATGATCGTGGCCAACGAGCGTGCCAACGTGTATGCAATAGACGAAAACCTGAACGTGCAGCATTATCCCAACGTGGTGCAATATGCCCGTGCGGGAGTGTACGACGCGGCGCGGGACACCTATTGGCTGGCCGGTGGCGAAGTGGGCGTTACGTCCTATCAGCCCTCCACCAACGCCCGCAACGAGCTGAAGCCCGAAGGCCCGGCGGTGAACATGGCCTGGGACATCACGTTCGCAGGCGAGAAGATGTTCGTGGTGCCGGGGGGAAGGTGGAGTAATTTTTTTCATTATCCGCCCTACGTCATGATTTATGAGAATGGGGGGTGGACGAACGTGCTTGCTACCAACCCGATGGGCGTGCCTTGCGAGGATTTCATATCCGTGGCGGTCGACCCGGCGGATGCCAGCCATTACTTTGCGGCCAGTTACAGCAGTGGTTTATATGAGTTCCGAGGAGCAGAGCAGGTGAACTATTATCACCACAATAACAGCACGATAGAGTCCGCATTTCCCAACACGCCATCCGAGTATTCTTATTTGATGCTTGACGGCCTGACATATGACGATGCCGGCAACCTGTGGTTTGTGAATACGTTGGGGCAGAGCAGCGTCAAGATATTGATGCACGATGGCCAGTGGGAGGAATTGAGTTATTCTGCGTTTACCCCCAAGGAAACGTTGGGGAAGCTCCTAATAAATAATCAGAACAAAAATCAGAAATGGTTTCCATACGTGCGGAACGGGGAAGTGGGCGTGTTTGATGACAACGGAACCATTACGGAGCAAGGCGATGACCGTGCCATCGTGATAGATGAATTCTACGACACGGATGGGGAGGATGTAGCTCCCGATTACATTTACACCTTGGCCCAAGATCACGACGGGGTCATTTGGTTGGGGACAAACAAAGGACCCATCCTGTTTTCCAATCCGGAAAGGGTGCTTGAAGGCGACCTTACCTGCTCCCGTGTGAAGATACCGAGGAACGATGGTACTAACCAGGCCGACTATCTTTTGGCAGGGGAGGGAATCAGGTCGATAGCCATTGACGGAGCCAACCGCAAGTGGATAGGGACGGAAACTTCCGGAGTTTACCTGTTGTCGGCTGACGGGCAGGAAACGATTCATCACTTCACCACGGATAACAGCCCGTTGCAGTCAAACAATGTGCTGGCCATCGGCATCAACCCGGTGAGCGGCGAGGTGTTCTTCGGCACGGGGGCTGGGCTGGTGTCCTATCAAAGCGATGCGGCTGACGGGGCTTCTTCTTTGGAAAATGTGTATGCTTACCCCAACCCGGTGCGGGAGAACTTCGAAGGCATCATCACCATTACCGGCTTGGTGGAAAACACGCAGGTGAAGATAACTGACCTGAATGGCAACCTGGTGTGCGAGACCGTGTCCAACGGCAGCATTGCGACATGGGACGGCAAGGATGCTTTCGGGCGCAAAGTGAACACCGGCATCTACTTGGCCTTGTGCATTACCGAGGATGGGGAGGACAGTGCGATAGCCAAAATTATGGTGATAAACTGATGGATGGTGGAGGCCGATGCGTCAGAACAATTTTGATTTCCTGCGGTTCGTGTTCGCCTTCATCGTGGTGTGCGGGCACATCATCGTCATATCGGGCGTGGAGGCGTTCCAGCCTTTCGGGCGGGTGTTCAATACGTATCTGTCCGTGACGGGCTTCTTCTGCATCAGCGGCTTTCTGATAACGAGAAGTTACGTGAGGACACAATCTATCAAGGCTTACTTCAAGAAGCGGGCGGCGAGGATTTTGCCTCCTTATCTGCTGGTGATAGTGTCTTGTGTGTTGCTGCTGTCGCTGGTGAGCGATTACGGTCTCCGGGATTATTTCACCAATGCCCAGTTGTACCGGTATTTGTTGGCCAACCTTACTTTCCTGAATTTCTTGGAACCCTGCCTGCCGGGGGTGTTCACATCCGACCGGCTGATGGATTGCTCCGTGAATGGTGCCTTGTGGACGCTCAAGGTGGAGGTGGCCTTCTATGTGCTGGTGCCCGTGTTGCTATGGCTGGTCGGTAAGGTGAAGCGCAAGTATGTCCTGTTTGTCCTTATTTATGTTTTGTCCATAGCCTATCGCAGCGGCTTGGGTGAATTGGCATCCGCTACAGGAAATCATTATTGGACGGTCTTGGCTCGTCAGCTGCCTGGCTTTATGTCCTACTTCGTGTGCGGGATGGCTTTGCATTATTATTTCGATTTCTTCATCAAGAGGAAGTGGCATTTCCTTGTTATTGGTCTCCTGGTGTTTGTATTGGAAAGACACATCGGCTTGGAAGTGTTTACGCCGCTGGCATTCGCGTCCATGATATTCGCCGTGGCATATAGCTTCAGGGGATTGAACAACTTTGGCAAATACGGGGATATCTCTTATGGCATATACATTTACCATTGCCCTCTCATCAAGCTGGCCGACGATTTTGGTCTGTTCGAACGGTATAATCCGTATTGGGTGGCTGCAGGCATCATCGTGTTGGTGCTGATGCTGGGTTTCTTGTCTTGGCATTTGTTGGAAAAGAGGTTCTTGAAGAGGTGAGGAAAAAGAGGTAATTTATGATACGTTCCTTCTTTGTCAGTAAATTCTGGTTGTTTTGTCTCATGGGCGTGAGCGTGGTAGTCAAGCTTGCCTTGTTCCCTGTGGTCACGGGCGATTATATTTATTTTTTGGGACCGTGGGTTGAATTTATTAAGGAGCATGGATATTTTGCAGCCTTGGAACATGACTTCTACAATTATACTCCAACGTACATATATATATTGGTCTTGATTGCCAAGACAGGACTTAATCCTTTGTTCTGCATCAAGGCTGTTTCCATTTTGTTTGAATACTTGTTAGCTTATTTCATCGGGCGCATTGCCTGCATGAAGTGGCATGACAAGCGGGTGATGTGGATGGCTTTGGCTATTGTGCCGCTCCTGCCGAGCGTGCTGCTCAACAGTGCCTACCTGTCGCAGTGCGATGCCATCTATGCGGCGTTTGCTGTGGGCGGTATCTATTATGCCTTGCGCGAAAAGCCTTGGGTGGCCGTGCTGTTTCTCGGTGTGTCGTTTGCCCTGAAGATGCAGGCAGTGATGGTGTTGCCGTTTTTCTTCGTCATGTTGCTAAGGAGAAAAATAAAATGGTATGCCTTCTTATTGGTTCCAGCCGTATATTTCATCAGCATTATTCCCGCATGGGCGGCAGGACGACCCTTAGTGGATTTGCTGACCGTCTATTTCCAACAAGCCGGACATTACAAAGAGCTTACCTTGAATTTTCCTAACTTGTACATTTGGTTTGACAATGCCGCCTACGACACGATAGCCCCTATCGGTATCGGCATTACTTGCCTCCTAACCTTGACTACCGGGTTGATACTATCACGAAATCGTTATCAATTTGGTTTCGACACGTGGGTGCGGTTGGCTTTTGTGGGAGCCATTATTGTGCCGTTCCTGTTGCCCGGTATGCACGAACGTTACATGTATGTGGGGGATGTATTGGGGGTGTTGTATTTTCTTGTTATCCGTAAAAACGTACTGCTCTCATTAGGGATTGCGGCCATATCGGCTTATTCATACATTCGTTGTTCACGTTTCAACGAGATGCTTCCCCAAGAACCCGCCTTCTTCTTGTATTTGCTGATCATTGCCTTGGTCGTTGCAGACTTCGTGCAATCCTTGAAAACCGATAAAAGAGATGTGACATGCGATCGTTTTTGAAACAAATCAATCCGTTTGTGGCTTTGGTGGCAGCCGTGTATCTCGTGTTGGGGATCGCGACGCTGCACAATTGTTATTTTTGGGATGTGATACAACAGGTCTCGAAGGAAGGCTTTTGGTTTTACAAAACGAATTTCTCGTCATTGCTCATTCCTGCTGACAACGAATACGGCATCATGGCTACGGGTTATCATCCTCCTTTGATGGGGTTGATGACTGCGGCATTGTGGAAAGTGTTCGGCTTTGAGCTGTGGGTGTCCCATGCGTTCAGCATGTTGTGGGCAGGTCTGTTGCTTTATCATGCGTGGAGTCTGTTGCGGCATTTCTTCCCGGAAGGTATGGCTGGTTGGGTCTTGTTGGTTGTGCTGCTTGATCCGGTTGTATTGACTCAGTATGCTATTGCTTCTCCCGACTTCATCCTGTTTACGGCTTTTGTCGTGGCATTGCGCGGTTTGCTCGAACGCAAGCCGTGGTTGTTGGGTGCCGGGGTGTTTTTTCTGTGCTGCGTGAACATGCGTGGCGTGTTTGCCGGGGCAGCGTTGTTCGTGGCCGGATGTTATTATTGTTATGCGGTGTCGCCCGGGTCGGGCTGGCGGAGGGCGTTGAAGGAGATGTTGCTCCCGTATCTGCCGACTATGGTCGTGTTGCTGGCATACTTCACGTATTATTTTGTGCAGCGAGGGTGGTTTTTTACCGACTCGGCTTATACGGAGCACTACACGTTGCCGACAAGCGGAATGGTTGTTGTGCGGCACGTGTTGTCGTTCGTGTTGCGCTTGGTGGAAAACGGACGCATTGCCCTCTGGGTGCTGGCATTGTGGGTAGCGGTGCGTTGCATCCGGCGGCATGAGAAGTTCAATGCCCAAGAGCGTG
The DNA here is from genome assembly GCA_944321745.1 of uncultured Bacteroidales bacterium. Lineage (GTDB taxonomy): Bacteria > Bacteroidota > Bacteroidia > Bacteroidales > Paludibacteraceae > QVMH01. The sequence goes on along the minus strand of CALUML010000056.1, from coordinate 6,253 downwards.
CACTGGGGCTGTTCTTCCTATTGCTCATGGGGTTGTATGTGCTGTTCATCTTCATATCCCAAATGCCTTTCAGTCCTCGTTACTTCATGCCGCAGTTTTTTGTGTTAAGTGTGTTGGTGCTGTCTTGCCTGGGCAGGCAAGTCGGGCGGCCGAAGGTGGCTTGCGCTGTGTTGTTGTTCTTTGCGTTGACCGGGCATTTTTGGATTTATCCGGAGAAAATGGCCAAGCCTTGGGACGCGACGTTGGCGCATTTGCCTTATTATGGGCTGAGGGAGGAATGCTTCGATTACATCGATGCGGAGGGGCTAGACTATGCGGAGGCGTCGTCAGGCTTTTGTCTGTATGGAGACCGGGGCTTTGCGGAGTTGCGCCATTGGGGAAAGCGGGTAAACCCATCTCCGTTGGCAGGTGAGTATGTGATTTATTCCAACATTTGCAACATGGAGGATGAACAGATAGAAGCCTTGCACGACCCTGCTTTGTGGACTCCTGTGCGGACGTTTGAAAAGTGGCCGGTGTCCATCATCCTCTATCGGCGTGTACACCATGATGGAGTTTTGGAAAAATAAAGGGGCGGCCTTGCTTCAGTTCCTGAAGTTCGGGCTGGTGGGGGTGTCCAACACGTTGATTACGGCGGTGGTGATAGCCTTGTTGCTGAAGGTTTGCCGCTTGCCCGACTTGCCTGCCAACATCATAGGTTATGTGGCGGGGTTGGTCAACAGCTTTGTGTGGAACCGTCGCTGGACGTTTGCATCCACCCGGATGGTGTGGGACGCGGCGTGGCGGTTTGTCCTTACCTTTGCGGTGTGCTACGCCGTGCAACTCGGTGTGCTGTGGCTGTTGCTCGCCCGGCTGGACATCGACCCGTATTGGTGCCACTTGATGGGTATGGTCGTGTATACGGTGCTCAACTTCTTGCTTAACAAATTTTTTACCTTTAAGTAGTTGTTCAAAATTAATTATCATCATATTGTGCGCTGTTTTGGAGATGTTTTTCCCTGTCCGAAGAGGGAGTGTAGCGGGCTACACGACCGATGAGACAGGGAAAAACAGCCCAAAAGAGCGGGCAAGAGGATGATGAAGTAAACGAACAGCTACTAAGGTTGATATATACGTTTAATTTTGAATAGCTACTTAAAGACAAATAGGAAATGGCAAAGTCATTAACGGTCATCGTGCCTTGTTACAACGAGGAGGCAGTGCTGCATGAGTCGTACCGGCGGCTGAGCGGTGTGTTGGCGGGACTGGAAGGCCCTTCGGAAATCATCTTTGTGAATGATGGCAGCACCGATGCCACCGGCTCGATACTGGCCGGGCTGGCGGCGGCCGACCGCCGGGTGAAGGTGCTGTCGTTCTCCCGTAACTTCGGCCATCAGAAGGCCGTCACGGCGGGTATTAACCACTGCACGACCGACCTGGCCGTCATCATCGATGCCGACCTGCAAGACCCGCCCGAGCTTATCCCCGACCTGGTGCGCACCCTGGAGGACAACCACGCCCAGGGCGTGTACTGCGTGCGCAAGACCCGCAAAGGTGAAAGCCGCTTCAAGCTGTGGACGGCCAAGATATTCTACCGCTTCCTCAACTTCTTCTCGGAGGTGCGGCTGCCGGTGGATGCGGGCGACTTCCGCCTGATTGACCGCAGCATCATCCGCGTGTTCAACCAGATGCACGAACAGGGCAAATATGTACGCGGATTGATAGCCTGGACGGGTTTCCATCAGGTGCCGTTCTACTACGAACGCGAGGCACGCTTTGCTGGCGAGACGAAGTATCCCCTCTCCAAGATGGTGCGGCTGGCCACCACTTCCATGCTCTATTTTTCCAAGAAACCGCTGATGATAGCCACTGCGTTGGGTTTCGTGTCTGTGGCGTTCGCCTTGCTCTACGGCCTGTGGGCGGTGCTGGGTCATTGGCTGGGCTTCACTCATGCCGACGCGGGCTGGACCTCGTTGGTAGTGCTCATCGTTTTCTTCGGAGGAGTGCAGCTGCTCACCATCGGCATCATGGGGGCGTACATCGGCAACCTCTTTGACGAAATGAAGCGCAGGCCGGAGTACGTCATTGAGGAAAAACTGAACTTCTGACGGTCGTTTATTTATATAAAGGAATATGGACTATATTGAACTGACGGTAAAAATGCGCCCGTTCGAGGAGTATCTGGGCGATGTGATGGCGGCCTGCCTGGCCGGGATAGGATACGAAAGCTTCGTGCCTGCAGACGACGGCCTGCTGGCCTACGTGCCCGAGGATGCCTATGCCGAGGATGCTTTGGCTGACGTGGCGGCAGCCTTTCCCGTGCCGGGGGTGGAAATTCGTTGGGAAGCCCGGCGCATCCCGCAGCGCGACTGGAACGAGGAGTGGGAGCGCAACTATTTCCAGCCCATCGTTGTCGGCAACGAATGCGTCATACATAGCTCGTTCCACCGCGATGTGCCGCGGGCGAAGTACGACATCGTGATAGACCCGAAGATGGCTTTCGGCACGGGACACCACGAGACCACGGGGTTGATGATTGAGGAACTGCTCGGCATGGAGCTTGCCGGACGGCGCGTGCTCGACATGGGGTGCGGCACCTCCGTGTTGGCCATCCTGGCGGCCATGCGCGGGGCAATGGACGTGACGGCTATCGACATTGACCCTTGGTGTACCGACAATTCGCGCGACAACGTGGAGTTGAACCACGTGGCGGGCATCCGCATCCTGCTGGGTGGGGCGGAGTTGCTCGCGGGTGAGCGTTTCGATGTTATCCTGGCCAATATCAACCGCAATATCCTGTTGGCGGACATGTCCCGCTACGCCGCTTGCCTGCCCTCCGGGGGCGAACTGTATATGAGCGGCTTCTATACCGATGACATCCCGGCCATAGAGGCCGAGGCCGCCCGTTGCGGGATGGCATTGGCACACACCCGCGAGAAGCATCGCTGGGCCGTGGTGAAAGCGGTCAAGAATAATTGAAAGTTGATAGTTGAAAATTGAAAGTTGAAAGTTGCACTTCACGGCGTAAGCCAACTTTCCACTTTCCATTTTCAATTTTCCATTTTCAACTGTATTTCTTCCGTCTTGCCAACAGCCATGCAGCCCCGAAGGCCAGCAGCAGGCCGACGGGCGCGCCCACGTTGACGATTTGCCACATGAGCCTGTCTTCCCGGCAGGCTTTTTTGTTGAGCAGCGCAAGGCGCACCGTGCGCGAGCGCAGGTCCATCCACCCGTCGCGGTCGGCTAGGTACAGCACCGCGTTGACCAGGAATTCCCGGTTGCCGAACTGTTGCCCCGTGTAGCGGTCCAGCCCCAGGGGTAGTATTTCTCCCCCCTCCCGCCCGTTGCGGGCCAGGTCGCCGTCCGCTATCACGATTTGGCGCGTGGGCACGCTCTCGGCGCGTTGCGGATGCGTGCCGTGCAGTCCCTCGGGCGGCAGGCGGTGGGCGAAGGCCGAACTGAACCGCCCCTCCAATGCCACGGCCACCGGCACGTAGCCCGTGCCGAAGTAAGCTGCATCCGAGGGGTCGGGCAGGGCGTTGAGGTCCACGTTGGCCGGTGTGCCCACCACGTGCGTGTTGTTCGAGGTGGCCAGCAGCAGCGCGGTCTCTACCCCCTCGCGGTCGCCCACCGGCTCCACGCTGGAGCAGAACTCCGCCCGCACCTCGGCCACGTTGCGCGAGGCCGGGTGCGCGTAGGAGGTGAGCAGCAGCGGGGCATACACCCACGGCATCGGTTCGAAGTGCGGCTCGTCGCCCGCCGGTGCCACGTTGACCGGCACGCTGGCGCATTGCACGTCTTGCAGCAGCACGGGGTTCACCCGCGCGCCGTAGCGGAAGAGCATGTCTTTCAGGTTCACGTCCAGCTCGATGGCGGGCGACTGCCCCGTGGCCGAGAGCTGTTCCTGCGCCAGGCGCACTCCCTCCACCATCCACAGCACGCGTCCGCCGCGCATGACGTATTGGTCCAGAATGTACTTGTCCGTCTCGCTCAGGGGCGTTTGCGGCGAGGCCACCACCACTACCTTGTACCCGTCGAGCGCGTCGGCATCCGTCCCCAGCGTGCCGCGGTCCACTTGGAAATACTTGCTCAACGCCCGGCTGAGGTCATACGTTTCCTCCTCCGTCAGCTCGCCGTGTCCCTCGATGAAGGCTATTTTCTTCACCTCGCGCTCCGCCAGTGTGCGCAGCGCGTCGGTCAGTTCGAATTCCAGGCTTTCCACCGAGGTGTTCAGGTTCTCTTCGCCTGAGTGCCCGCGTATGTTCTTCAGCAGGTTCACGCGTGCCATCCGCCCCTCGTAGCTCAGCACGGCCCAGGGGAATACAAGGTTGCGCTGTGCCCGTCCGTCGCGGTCGCGGTCGTACACGGCGGTGGGCGTGAGCCCTTGTGCGGCGAGCGAGTCGAGCCGTGCCCGGCGTTCATCGTCCGATGCGGCGGGGTTCTCGAAGTGCACCTCCATTCCCCGGGCGGCGTGCACGGCCAGCTCGTCGAGCAGCTCGGCGGTGGCGCGGCGCAGGCGCAGGAAGCCGGGATTGAGGTCGCCGTCGAGGTACACGGTCACGGAGAGCGGGCTTTCGAGGTTCTGCATCAGATGTTTGGTGGGTTCGGCGATGCTGTACCGGTGGTCGGACGTGAGGTCGATGCGGAAGGGGAAGATGCACGCCGCCGCGAGGGCTGCCGCCACGATGGCCAGGGCCAGGATGCTTTTGACGTTGCGTTTCATTGTGCGCGGTGCTTGGTTGAGGTGCAAAGGTAAGCAATTTAGATTTCAGATTTCAGATTTCAGATTTCAGATTTCAGATTTCAGATTTCGGATTTCGGGTTGTTGCCCGCAGATTGCGCGGATGTGCGCGGATTGATGCTTGCGGCCTACCCGCTACTCGCTACCCGCTATCCGCTACCTTTTTCTGATTTCGGATTTTCGCCATCCTGCTTGCCATGTTTCCGCAGGGCGTTGCCCCGCTCGGGATGCCGTTCCCGGGTGGTGCTAACATTCTTTACCTAATAACTCTCTTACTTCCTTGTCAAAGTCGGAATCGATGCGTTGTGTACGATTGAATATGTCGTACTCGCTTTCAGCCTTGGCCTTTGCTTGTGCGGCAGAAATGCGGCCTTTGTCGGGAAGTATCTGGTAGCGGCGGAAAGCAAGGAATTCGTTGACGCTTGCTGCAAATTGTTTCATGTTAAATGTGTTCTCGCGCTCAATGAGGTCTTCTATATAGTCGAAATAACCGCTCACCGTGCGTTCCAATTGTCGGATTTGTTTCTCGTCCAGATAGTTCTTCGCCACGGATACGTCCGATTTGAGTATCCGCCCGTCGGGAGAGTTTTTCCATGTGGCCAGCCCCATGTGCTCTTTGGTGTGGTCTGCCTTGGTGTAGATGATTTCGGCTGCCGTCTGCCCGGTAATGGCATAGTGGAAACGGTTTTGCACCATGGCGTAAAACTCCTTTGTCGTCGGGGCATTGCGGTCGTAATCGGTACTGCATTCGGCATAAATATCCGTAATCTGTTGCCAGATGCGTCGTTCGCTCGCGCGGATGGAGCGTACCCTTTCAAGCAATTCGCGGAAATAATCCTTGCCGAACACGGCCGTCCCTTGCTTCAGCCTGTCATCGTCCAGCACGAAACCTTTGCGGATGTACTCGTTGAGTATCTTGGTAGCCCATTGGCGGAATTTGGTTGCCCTTGTGGAATTTACACGATAACCCACGGAGATAATCATGTCAAGGTTGTAGAAGTCGACCAACTCTTCAACTTCCCCTCTTATCCCTCTGTTTACGACGGTTGCAATTTTTGCAACTGTCGTGTCGGGGCACAATTCTCCGTCTTTGTATATGTTTGCTATGTGGCGGCTGATGCCCGATTTGTCAACCCCAAACAGCTGTGCCATCGCCTTTTGGGTGCACCAAATCGTATCGTCCCGGATGACGACCTGTACTTTGCCCTCTTCGCCGGGCATGTTGTAGAGCAGGAATTGGATTTCGTTTGCCATGATGCTTGTTCCTTGATGTTATCATGAAATTGGGCATTAGCCCATGATCGTGCTTTTTGACGCCCCCGTTTCATTGGTGCGCGGTGCTTGGGTTGAGGTGCAAAGGTAAGCAATTTATGCCGGATGCGGGTGCGGGACAGGGAGAAATGCCTGGCCTGCAAGCGGCAAGTTGCCGCTTTACCGGCACAGACTTCCTGCTTTGCCCGCATGAAGTTATCGTCCCACCTTGGTGGTACAGGTGTTCCACCCGGGTGGTACAGGTGTTCCACCCGGGTGGGA
>CALUML010000055.1 GCA_944321745.1 uncultured Bacteroidales bacterium | reverse complement strand
GGCTCATGCGCAAGACCAACGACCTCACCACCCGTCCCGGCTACCGCGCCACCGCCACCGCCCAAAGCGTGGTGATGCTGAGCCACGAAGGTGATGCCCGCCTCGGACGCAGGCTCGTGCAGCAGTTGCGGGCGGGAAGCCTCACGGAAAGCGACAGCGCGTTGCTCGTGCCTCTCTATGTGGCCGAGTCCGACTACGCCGTGACCGACCGAGGTTGGCAGGAGACCGACCGCCGCCTGCACGGCACTTCGCAGGAGACCGACCACGCCGTGATGCAGCTCACCCAAGGCCTCTCGCCCCGCATGAACTTCTACCGCAACGCCGTTACCCTCTTCGGCAAGGATCTGGTCAGCCCGATGGCGAACATCGGCAACACGTACTATGACTATTGGCTGGCCGACAGCCTGACGGGCCCGCTCGGCAAGCAGTACGAGGTGCACTTCCGCCCCAAGAACCCCAAAGATCCCGCCTTCGGGGGGCGGCTGCGGCTCGACTCCGCCACGCTCGCCCTCACCTACTTGGAGGCCGACCTCTCCCCGCACGCCAACGTCAACTACGTGCATGCCCTCGGCGTGACCCAACGCTTCGACACCGTGGCGGGTGGCGCGTGGGCACCCGTCAATGAGCAACAGGCCGTGGCCTTGGGCTACGCCGCCCGGCGCGATTCCCTCACGCTTCCCGCCGAGTTGCTCGTGCGCCAACGCCTGGAGATGAGCGGTACGCGCGTGTCCCCCCTGCCGCCGGACTCGTTTGCGGGCACGCCCTACACCGTGGAGACGTTGGAACAGAAGCTCCAGGCCGCCGACAATACCCCCCTAATGCGTACCGCCCGCTGGATAGCCGACGCGGCCCTCACCTCCTACGCCCGCGCAGGGTGGGTGGACTTCGGCCCGCTGGCCCAGGTCATGCGCCTCACCGACCAGGAGGGATTCCGCCTCGCCCTGCCCCTGCGCACCAACGAACGGCTGTGGCGCAACGTCTCCATCGGCGGATACGCCGGGTACGGCTTCCGCGACCGTTCCCTCGGCTGGCAAGCCTTCGGGCAGGTGCGCCTGCCCGGGCGGCAGCGGCAGGTCATCGGCCTGAGCTACACGGACGACAACCGCCGCATCGACTACGACTACAACGCCTTCGCCCGGCGCGAGGACGTGTGGGACTCGGGCGACGAGGACATCGTCTCCACCATCCTCTCCTTCCACTCCGCCACGCGCGTCAGCCGCCGCCGCGAATGGCAGCTGAGCTACGACCGCGACCTGGGCTCCCGCGTCGAGCTTACCGCCCACGTCCGCGCCCACACCCTGCTGCCGCACTCCACGCTGCCCATGGCCCTCGGCGGAGAAGGCGTCTCCGCCCTGCACCGCCAGTCGCTCACGGTGGCCGCCCGCCTGTCATGGGACGAGCGCAAGTACGATGACCACCTGCGCCGCCTCCACATCGGTACCTTCCGTCCCGTCACTTACCTCATTGCCGAGGGCGGACGCTACGACACCGGCCTTTCCCGTGGATGGTACGGCCGCTTCACCGCCTCCGTGGGGCAGCGCGTGCCCACCCCCGTCGGCACGTGGCGTTACTTCGCCGAGGCCGGATGCCTGGCCGGGCGCGTGCCCTACCCGCTGCTCGCCATCTCGCCCGGCAACGAGCCGAATGGTATCGCTTTCTATCAGTTCAACCGAATGCGTTACCTCGAGTTCGCCCACGACCGCTACGTGCAGGTAAACACCGAGTTCGTATTCAACGGGCTGCTGTTCAACCGCATCCCGCTCGTCAAGCACCTCAACCTGCGCGAAATGGTCGCTCTCAAGGCCGTGTGGGGCGGATTGTCGGATCGCCACCGTGCCGCCCTCGACTTCCCTGCACTGCCCGACTACTTGCGCCCGATGAGTGTACCCTACGTGGAGGGCAGCATCGGCGTGACCAACTTGCTGGGCATCTTCTCGTTCCAATACAATTACCGCTTCACCCACCATTACGAGGGTGTGGCTGCCGGACGTTTCTGCTTCGGCCTGCGCTTCGGCTTCTGAAACAGAAAAGAACATGGAATACACGGATTCAAACAGATTTGCACGGGGGAATGCCCGCTTTTTCCGCAGGGAATGTCCTACGCAGAAAGCCTCAAGGCCGTTGACCTTGAATGGGAAAGGAGATTTTCGTACCTACCTGCAACCGTACTCTGACTTCTATATCTTCTTAAAAATATGAAAACCTACGACTTTGACGAACAAATTGACCGATGCGGCACAGGCTGCGTCAAGTATGACCAACGCCAGGCCACTTTCGGCACGGACGACCTGTTGCCCATGTGGGTGGCGGACATGGATTTCCGCACACCCGACTGCGTGTTTGATGCCATCCGGCGGCGTATGGAACACCCCATCCTGGGCTACACCTCCTTGCCCGCCGACTACTTCCGGGTGGCCGCCCGCTGGATAACCGAGCGCCACGGCTGGACGCCGCGCGAGGAGTGGATGGGTTTCCTGCCCGGCATCGTGCCCGGACTGTCGTTTGCCGTGCAGGTGTTCACTGAGCCGGGCGACGAGGTGGTGGTGCAGCCGCCCGTGTACCACCCCTTCCTGCACAGCGTGGAGCGAAACGGGCGCACCCTGGTATTCAACCCCCTGCGCATCGTGGACGGGCGGTGGGAAATGGACTTCGACGACCTGGAACGCAAGCTGACCGGCCACACCCGCCTGCTCATCCTGTGCAATCCGCACAACCCCGGAGGCCGCCTGTGGCCGCGCGATACGCTCGTGAGGCTGGCCCGGCTGTGTGCCGAGCGGGGCGTTACTGTCGTCTCCGACGAGATACATGCCGATATGGCCCTCGGCGGACGGCGGCACATTCCCTTCGCCAGCGTGTGCGACGAAGCACGCGACCACAGCATTACCTACATGTCGCCCAGCAAGTCGTTCAACATGCCGGGCCTCATCACTTCCTACTACATCATCCCCAATCCCGGCCTGCGCAACCGCCTGGCCGCTTTCCTGGAAAAGAGCGAACTTAACGGCGGCAACATCTTCGCCTACGAGGCCACCCGCGCCGTGTACCTCCACGGGCGGGAGTGGCTCGACCAAATGCTGGCCTACGTGCAGGGCAACATCGACCTGGTGGCGCGTTTCCTGGCCGAGCGCGTGCCCGCCATCCGCCCCATGCTGCCCGAGGCCTCGTTCCTCGTGTTCCTCGACTGCCGGGGGCTGGGCATGGAGGGCGACGACCTGCAACGCTTCTTCATCGAGCGGGTCAAGGTGGGCATGAACGATGGACGCATGTTCGGCCCCGGCGGTGAAGGTTTCCTCCGCCTCAACGTGGCTTGTCCCCGCAGCACCGTGGAAGAGGCATTGCGGAGGATGGAGGCGGCGATAGCCGAACGCTAATAACGCAAAGGGCGCAAAAGGAATGGAGGACTGCGGTTAACTGTAGTCCTCCATTTCCTTTGCGCCCTTCGCGCTCTCTGCGGTTAAACCCAAATCCGCTAAAACTCCGAAGTGAAGTGAAACCGGATGTCCTTGAAGTCCTGTTGCGCCATTTGCAGCACGTAGGCGGAGTCGGCCAGGAACACGTCGCGCCCGTCGCGGTCGTGGGCCATGTACTGGGCCTTGCGTTTTTTGAAAGCCTCCAATTCGGCCTCGTTGTCGCTTTCTATCCAGCAGGCCTTGTGCAGCGAGAGAGGTTCCCAGCGGCATTGTGCGCCGTATTCGTGCAGCAGGCGATACTGGATGACCTCGAATTGCAGCTGCCCCACCGTGCCGATGATTTTCCGTCCGTTGAACTGGTTGATGAACAGCTGCGCCACCCCCTCGTCCATCAGCTGCGCGATGCCTTTTTCCAGTTGCTTGGTCTTCATGGGGTCGGCATTCTCGATGTATTTGAACATTTCGGGCGAGAAGCTGGGCAGGCCCTTGAAGTGCAGTTGCTCCCCGGCGGTGAGCGTGTCGCCTATCTTGAACGTCCCGGTATCGGGCAGCCCCACGATGTCGCCCGCATAGGCTTCGTCCACGGTTTCTTTCTTTTGAGCCATGAAGGCCGTGGGGCTGGAGAAGCGCATCATCTTGCCGTGGCGCACGTGGCGGTAGTTCACGTTGCGCTCGAAGCGGCCCGAGCACACCTTCACGAAAGCGATGCAACTGCGGTGGTTGGGGTCCATGTTGGCATGTATCTTGAACACGAAACCCGTGAACGCTTCCTCGTAAGGATCGACCACCCGCTCCACAGCCTGCACGGGGCGGGGCGAAGGAGCCACCTGCACGAAGCAGTCCAGCAATTCTTTCACGCCGAAGTTGTTGAGCGCACTGCCGAAGAAGATAGGAGCTAATTGCCCGTCGAGGTAGCGGGCATGTTCGAAGGCCGGGTACACGCCCTCGATGATTTCCAGGTCGTCGCGCAGCTTGGCGGCATCCGCGTCGCCCACGTGCTGTTCCAATGCGGCAGAGCGGATGTCCACGTCCACCGCCTGGCTGATGGTCTGCTTGTTGGGGGTGAAGAGTTGCAGGTTGTGCCCGTACACGTTGTACACGCCCTTGAAGTGTTGCCCCATGTTGATGGGCCAGCTCAGGGGGCATACGGCGATGCCCAGTTCCGCTTCCAGTTCGTCCATCAGGTCGAAGGGGTCGCGTCCCTCGCGGTCCAGCTTGTTGACAAAAACGATGACGGGCGTGTTCCTCATGCGGCACACGTTCATCAGCTTGCGGGTCTGCGCTTCCACACCCTTGGCCGCGTCCACCACGATGATGACGCTGTCCACGGCGGTGAGGGTGCGGTAGGTGTCCTCGGCGAAGTCCTGGTGGCCGGGCGTGTCGAGGATGTTGATTTTATACCCTTCGTATTCGAAGCCCATCACCGAAGTGGCCACCGAAATGCCGCGTTGCTTCTCTATCTCCATCCAGTCGGACGTGGCGGTTTTCTTGATTTTGTTCGACTTCACCGCCCCCGCCACGTGTATGGCCCCGCCGAAGAGGAGCAGTTTCTCGGTCAAGGTGGTTTTCCCCGCGTCCGGGTGGCTGATGATGGCGAAGGTGCGCCGACGCTTTATTTCGCTTTCCAAACTCATGCTGATGTCTTGTTTTCTTTGATAATCCTTTGTGAAAAAGGCGTGCAAAGATAGCTGTTTTGGCGGGAAGGCGCAAGCTTACCTCACGAACCGCCCGGTGTAGCGCACGCCGTCGGCGTAGGCCGTCAGCAGGTACAGGCCGGCAGGCAGGGAGGATACGGACAGCATGCCGTCGGCAGGCAATGCGCCCGATGTCATCTTCACGCCGTTGATGCCATATACCTCGTAGTGCACCTCGCTGCCGGGCTGGCGTTCGAGCAGCACGTACAAAGTTCCGTCGGGTTGGGGCGTGAGTGAGAAGGGCGTGTAGTTCCACCGTTCGCCCTGCTTGTCGCCCCACAGGTACTCGGCTAGTTCGGGATAGTCCACAAAGGGATTGCGGTTGCCTTGCACGCGGTACACCGCCTCGTTGCGGTCGGTCTCCTTGCGGCTTACGGGGTCGGCGCGGTGCCACGCCATCAGCAGGTTGACGGCGTAATCTTTGAACGTGGGATAGATATTGTTATCCAACATGCTGCGCGTGCCGGTGCTCGTCCAGCGGCTGGCATAGTCCTCGTAGCGGGTCACCATGTACATGTAGGTACGGGCAAAGTCGCCCTTGTACTCGTCGGCTGGCTCGAACACGATACCCGTGTAGCCGGGATAAGTGTTGTTGCCCACCTTGCACACGCCGTTATTGAACCTTCCCCCGGTGGTCTCGCCCAGTGGATAATTGAGCTTGGCGGAGTTGGCCTCCCGGTCGGACGGGTACAGGTTGTGGTAGTCGGAGCCAATGGTGGATTTGTTCGCGTCAGATACACCGAACCAGCTTTTGGGCATGGAGTGTTCGCGGTTAAGATTACCATTCCAATAACGATAACTTGGTTCTGCATACATATCCCATATCAGCCCGTCATCTGTTAGGTCATATTTCTCAAAAAAGTCAGCGATGTCATAGTAATCCTGCTTCTCATGCCCCTCCTGGGCCACCTCGTGCAGGGCAGTTTTCAGTTCGCTCCCGGCCTTGCCCCGGGCTTCCTCGTAATACGTTTCCAGGTCCACGCCCTGAGCGGCCACGCCCAACGTGAATCCCAGCAGGACGAACGCCTGCACTAATCGGTTATGCAGCAAACGGGTCATCATCGGGAAACAAATTTACAAACAACATCGCCCGACTTCACCAGGAACACGCCCTTGGGGGCAAAGGGCAGGGACGCATCGCCCGCCGGGCAAGCCGCCTCGGCCACCAGGTCGCCCGCCGGGGTGTAGACCCGCACCCGGCCATCCGCCTCCAGGCCGGACACGTGCAGCACGCCATCGGCACAACGCACCTGCAACGACGGTTGCCCGGCTATCAAAGGGCTGCGGGTGGCCGTTTTCCGGCGCGTGATGATGAGGTTGTTGATGCCCACGTTGCCTTTTGTCTTGGCATACACTATCTTGACGGCACGGGTCTCCTCGCTCAAGGGAATGGGCGGTGTGTTGTTGTACGTGGCTGCGTTTTGCATAAACTCCTGGTCGAGGTCGGCTATGGGCGTTTCGGAAAAATGCCCGTCATCCGTCCCTTCATATATATATACATGGTTCACGTAGCCACTGCCCGAAGCATTGCGCGGATAGACGGCCAGTTGCAGCACGCCGGGCGCATCGTCAAAGGTTACGGCCAGGTATTCCCCGTCGGCCCGGAAGCTGAAGTCGCCGTTGGCGTAAGGGCCGCCCGAAGCGTTGGTAGTCATGTTGGCGGGCAGGGAGGCCACGTCCCACGGGCCGGTGTAGAACAGCTGCACGTCCATGTCGGGCGTGGGGGTCACGGGGGCAACCTCCTCCACATCGCCGGTCATCACCCCCTGGGCATAGAGGCGCACCAGCACGGGGGCTTGCCCCGGCACGCCGCCGATGCGCAGCACGGCGGTATCGGCCCGGTTGGCCACCGGCTTGTAGCGCACCATCAAGGTGTCTCCGCCGGGGTTGTTGACCCAGGCATAGGACAGTGGGCGCACCACGCTGAAGGCATCAGAAGGGTTTTGGAGAAATTCCACGGTGAGGTCGTCGGCCAGCCGCGCCCCCCGCACCGGGATGTAGCGCGTGCCGGGGTAGGACGAACGCACGTCGCCGAAGTCCACCCGGAAGCCGTCCACGGGCGTGAGCAGCGTGGGGGCGGTGGCTTGGTCCGTCACGGAGAGCGGTTCGCCGGTGCGGTCGCCCCACACGTAGTCCGCCAGGTCGGGAAAGTCGATGAACGGGTTGCGGTTCAGCTGCAGGGCAAACACCGAATCGTTGCGCTGCCGCTCCTTGTCGCTCACCGGGTCGGCGTGGTGCCAGCGCATCAGCATCTCCAACGCCCACGGCCGGAACACGGGGTAGGCCTCGTTGGCCAGCATGGTCAGCCCTTCGGCTGTCCAGCGGCCGGCGTAGTCCTCGTAGCAGGTGACCATGTACATGTAGGTGCGGGCAAAGTCGCCCTTGTACTCGTCGGCGGGTTCGAACACCGTGCCCTCGTACCCGTCGAGCGTGCTTGTCCCCACCTTGGACACGCCGTTGTCGAAACGTTCCCCCTCCGTCTCGCCCAGCGGGTTGTCGGACTTCCGCCCGTTGGCCGCCTCGTCCGCCGGGTTTAGGTTGTGCAGGTCGCCGTTGGCCCGCCCGTAGTCGCCGTCCAGCCGCCACCAGCTGCGGGGCAGGCAATGCTCGCGCTCCAGCTTCTGGCTGTCGTATTCCAAGAGGCGGCTATCGGAATACATGTCCCAATAGCCCCCGTCCGGGTGCCAGTCGGTGCGGCGGAAATACTGCTGCCCCCAATACGTGGCCGAAAAGCCGTCGAACCTCAAATCGTAAGACGGGCGGATGACCCGGTGCAAGGCCGTTTTCAACTCCGCGCCCGACTTGCCGTCGGCAGCATCGTAATACCCGGCAGGAGCCTCGGCCAGCACGCAGACCGCCAGCAGCACGAACAGGAAAAAAGGGAAAAAACGTTTCATAGGCTGGGAAGATGTAACATGCCAGACCATCCCGGTCAGGCAGCAGATGCAAAATTAGTCTAAGTTTTCAAAGAGGCAATCTTTTAAGGGGAAAAATGTGCAAGGAAATGAATATCCGCCCTCCCCTTTTCCCGCATCCGAACTTTCCCGCCTGCCCGAGGAAGTATGGATACGGGAAAGGGAGAGAGGGGAGAAAGGCAAGAAAACGGCTTCTTATGCGATAAAATAGGGAAAGCCCTGCGGACTTGGCGCAAAAATGATTACTTTTGCACTTGTTTTTCAAACGAGGGCGCATCCCATGACTTCAATCAACGACATACGGAAGCCGATAGCGGAAGAAATGGAACGGTTCGAACAGGCTTTTGCCGAGTCGCTGCGGTCGGACAACCCGTTGCTGGCCAGCGTGAACGAATACGTGCGGCAAGGCAGCGGCAAGCAGTTGCGCCCCATCCTGGTGCTGCTGTGCGCCAAATTGTGCGGGCCGGTGGGCCAAGCCGCGATACACAGCGCGGTGGCGCTCGAACTGCTACACACGGCCAGCCTCATCCACGACGACGTGGTGGACGACACGGCCGAACGGCGCGGGCGAAAGTCCGTCAACACGCAGTGGAACAACAAAATCGCCATCCTCACGGGCGACTACATGCTGTCCGACTCGCTGCACCACGCCACCCTCACACGCAACCTGCGGGTGCTGGAACTGATAGCGAACATCGGCATGCAGCTCTCCGACGGCGAACTCATCCAGCTGGCCAACACCGAACACGACCGGGTGACCGAGGAGGATTACTTCAACGTCATCCGCAAGAAGACCGCCCTGCTCTTCTCCACCTGCACCGAAATCGGCGCCCTCACCACCGGGGCGGGCGATGAAGCCCTGCGACGCCTGGCCCGCTTCGGCGAATGCCTCGGCATCTGCTTCCAGCTGAAGGACGACATATTCGACTACGACGAAAACGCCCACATCGGCAAACCCACCTGCAACGACCTGCGCGACGGCAAAGTGACCCTGCCGCTCATCTACGCGCTCCGCACCGCCCCCGCCGACCGGCGCGACCGGGTGCTGCAAGCTATCCGCCAAAAGGATTTCTCCCCCGAAAGCATCCACGCCATCGTGCGCTTCGCCCGCGAGCAGGGCGGCATTGCCTACGCCGAGGAGCAGATGGCCCGCTACCGCCGCCTGGCCTTGGACGCACTGGCGGCCTTCCCCGCCGGAGCGGAAAAGGCCGCGCTCGAAACCGCCGCCGACTTCGCCGTGACGCGGCAGAAATGACGCATTCCCTCCCCCCGAGCCAGAGCACACGGAACACACGGATTTTATTTCCCGCAAATCTGCGTCAATCTGCGCAATCTGCGGGACATAAAATCCATGTATCCCGTGTGCTCCCTTACTCGCTTGCCTCGGCTTGCAGCAACATTCCCGTCAACTCCTTCACGCCTTCCGATGCGCCTTTTTGGATGAAACGCACGTGCGGGTCGTCCAGCACCTCGTGCGGGTCGATGAGGTAAACGGGCGCGTTGGCAGGCGCATAGTGGATAAGACCCGCCGCCGGATACACCTGCATGGACGTGCCGATAATGACCAGCACGTCGGCCTGCGACACCCATTCCACCGCAAGGGGAAAATTGGGCACCGCCTCGCCGAACCACACGATGTGCGGGCGCAGCTGGTAGCCGCGCGGGCACAGGTCGCCCAGGTGCGTCTCGTAATGTGCCGGGTCCACGTCGAACACCTCCTCGCCCGGCCCGGTGGAGCGCACTTTCATCAGTTCGCCGTGCAGGTGCAGCACGCGCGTGCTTCCGGCGCGCTCGTGCAGGTTGTCCACGTTCTGCGTCACGATGCGCACGTCGAAGTACCGCTCCAACGCCGCCAGCCCCCGATGCCCCTCGTTGGGCTGGGCGGCGAGCAACTGCTTGCGCCGCTCGTTGTAGAAGTTGAGCACCAAGGCGGGATTCCTGCGCCATCCTTCGGGCGTGGCCACGTCTTCCACGGGATACTGTTCCCACAATCCGCCGGAGTCCCTGAAGGTGCTGATGCCGCTCTCGGCACTCATGCCCGCCCCGGTCAATACTACCAATCTTTTCATACGTCTTGCTTGTTGGGTTGGCGGAGGGGGTGTTTATTTTCGCCACGCCTCCCCCGTCCAACGGTTGCCACGGCAAAGTTAGCGTCTTCCGGCAAAAATCATAAAAAAACAGCAGGCAAATATTGGGCGAATAGCGCAAATGACTTACTTTTGCACATTGCTATCGCTTTTGTGTAATATCAAACCAAATCTTTCTTATGAGCAAGTTAATCATCAACAGCTACGACGACTTTGCGCAGTACGTAGGCAAAGACCTGGGCGAGTCGGACTACCACCAGATTACCCAGGAACAAATCAACAAGTTCGCGGAAGCCACGCTCGACTTCCAATGGATACACACGGACGTGGAACGGGCGAAGGCGGAAAGCCCCTTCGGCAGCACCATCGCTCACGGCTACCTCAACCTGTCGCTGCTGCCCTACCTGTGGGGGCAAATCATCGAAGTGAATAACTTGAAAATGACCGTAAACTACGGCATCGAGAAAATGCGCTTCATGGAGACGGTGCGCGTGAACGACGAGGTGCGCCTCAAGGCCAAGCTCAACTCGGTGGTCAACCTGCGCGGCGTGACCAAGGCCGAGGTGGGAGCCGTGATGGAGATAAAGGGACGCAAGAAACCGGCCTTCGAAGCCAACGTGGTGTTCCTGTATTACTTCCAATAGGGCCGCCCGGACAAGGACACGGATTGGACGGACAGAACGGATTTACCCGGGTTTAGGGGAACGCGAATAACGCAAATCATATAAATGAACGCAAATCTATCTGCGCTCATCTGCGCTATCTGCGGGAAACCCTAAACCCGGGTAAATCCGTTCTGTCCGTATAATCCGTGTCCTTGTTCAATGCGCCGCCAGCTCGTCGCTGGTGTAGGCGCGGGGCAGCCGGCGCAGGTTGTATTGCGAGGCCATCACCTCGCCGTAAGCCCCGGCGGAACGCAGGGCGATGAGGTCGCCCCGGTGCGCGCAGTTCAGCGTGCAGGCCTTGGCAAACGTGTCCGACGACTCGCAGATGGGTCCCACCACGTCGTACTGCCGCTCTTCCTCGTCCGAACTGAGGTTCTCGATGCGGTGGTAGGCCTGGTACAGCGTGGGGCGGATGAGGTCGGTGAACCCGGCGTCGAGTATGGCAAACTGCTTGGCCGCCCCTTGCTTCACGTAAAGCACGCGGGCGATGAGGCTGCCGCACTGCGCCACCACCGAGCGTCCCGGCTCGAAGTGCAGCGACTGCCCGGGCTGCAGGTGCAGGTGCTTGCGGAACACCTGGAAATAGCCCTCGAAGTCGGGCAGGGGGAAGTGGTTGGGGTGCTCGTAGTTCACGCCCAAGCCGCCGCCCACGTTCACGTGCGGCAGCACGATGCGCCGTGCGAGGAAATAGTCCTGCACCTCGTTCACCCGCACGCACAGGCTTTGGAACGAGGTGAGGTCCGTTATCTGCGAGCCGATGTGGAAGTGCACCCCCACCAGCTGCACGTGCCGCAGCGAGGGCAGCAGGGTCATCACCGCGTCCAGGTCGGCCAGGTTGATGCCGAATTTGTTCTCGTTAAGCCCCGTGGTGATGTAGTGGTGCGTGTGGGCGTTCACGTTGGGGTTGAGGCGCAGGGCCACCCGCGCCGTGCGGTTCTTGCGGGCGGCCAGCGCGTCGATGACCTCCAGCTCGGGCACGGACTCCACGTTGAAGCAGAAAATGTTGTGGTCCAACGCCAGGTTGATTTCCCAGTCGGCCTTGCCCACCCCGGCAAAGACGATGCTCTCCGGCGCGATGCCCGCGTCGATGGCCGCCTGTATCTCGCCGCCGCTCACGCAGTCGGCCCCGAAGCCGGCCCGCCGCACCTCGCGCAGGATGGCCGGGTTCACGTTCGCCTTCAACGCGTAATGCACGCGGAAGTCCGCCTTGCCCGCCTGCCGCTCCACCTCGTCCACGGTGGAACGCAGCACGTTCATGTCATAATAATAAAACGGAGTCTGCAATTGCCCGAACTTGTCGAGCGGGAAATTTCCTTTCAACATAATGTATAAATAACCCCCGACCCCCTAAAGGGGGCTTTAAAGCACGCTACGGAAGGCGTGTGGGATAAAACAAATTCACACCGGACGCTTTGCGCCGGGAGTCCGCCGGGTTGCCTTTGCGCGGACACTCGCCGCCTTGCTCCCCCTTCAGGGGGCAGGGGGGTCAAAACAGTTCCCGGCTCAAGGCTTGCAGGGCGCGGGCCTTGTCCTCGGCCTTGACGAGGAGCGAGATGTTGTAATTGCTGCCGCCGTAGGACACCATGCGCACGGGGATGTCGCGCAGCGCGCCCAGCACTTTCGCCTGGAAGCCCACGTTTTCGTAAGGCATGTCGCCCACCACGCACACGATGACCATGTCCGTGTCCACGGTCACGGTGCCGAACTTCTTCAGGTCGTTCACTATCTCGTGCAGGTGGCGGGTGTTGTCGATGGTGACGCTCACGCCCACCTCCGAGGTGGTCACGATGTCGATGGGCGTGCGGTACGACTCGAATATCTCGAACACTTTGCGCAGGAAACCGTAGGCCAGCAACATGCGCCCCGACTTGATTTTGATGGCCGTGATGTTGTCCTTGGCCGCCACGGCTTCGATTTTGCCCGTGCCCATGCGGTTGGAGATAAGCGTGCCCGGTGCCGAGGGTTCCATCGTGTTAAGCAGCCTCACGGGGATGTTGTTGAGCTTGGCGGGCAGGATGCAGGTGGGGTGCAGTATCTTCGCGCCGAAGTAGG
>CALUML010000054.1 GCA_944321745.1 uncultured Bacteroidales bacterium | reverse complement strand
CCAGGGTGGTGGTGCGGGCATCGGCTGCGGTGTTCGCTTGCGCCTGGAGGGTGATGGACGCGTCGCCCGCCTCGCCCGATGCGGCGGAAATGGTGAGCCAGTCGGTTTCGGGCATCAGCGTGGCCGTCCACAGGGCGGGTGAGGTGAAGCGCACTTCGGCCGAGGTCTGCGTGGCGGCGAGGGTCATTTCATTGCCGCCCTCCACGGCGATGCTGCTTTGGGGCGTGTCGTCGCACCCCGTGGCCAGCACGAGGGCGGCTGCGGTGAGGAGGAAGGGAATGGGATTTCTCATAACCGTAAATTTTTGAATGGTTTGGTGTTTTGCGTTCAAAGGTAGGAAAGTTTTCTTGAATGCCAAGCGGGGGATGGAAAATAAAAAAGGGTATCCGTCTTTGTGGCCGGATACCCTGTCAGTATAGGTCTTGTTTCTGTTTCTTACTTATTGGTTGTGCTTCACCGATATCTTCCATGACTCACTGCGCTTTACTATTGGTTGTTCTGTGCCAGCAGAGCGGCGTTGGAGTTGTGGTAAGACAGGTTGATCACACGCAAATACTTCTTGTATTGGTCTTTGCTGAGGATTTGCTTGGCACCTCCCAAGTTGTAGCTGAACGCTTTTTCCAGCTTTTCGCTGTCGCCTTTCTGGATGGCGTTCTTGATGGCAACTTCGGTCACGGCAAATACTTCCTTCAGCTGGGCCGACTGGTAGCTGTCTGCTTCCAGATACTTCACCAACGAGTTGAATACCCGTTCATTATTGCATTTCACAAAGACTTCGCTCTTGGCGATGTCCACGGCACTGGCACTACCGATGGTAGCGACGGCCATCATAACTATAAACAACACTTTTTTCATACCTAATCTTCTTTTTAAATAAACAATCTTTTTTATACCCCTGTAGAAACAAAACCTATTTCAAAGAGCGTTGTATAAATGTTTTCGATTTACACGGTGCAAAATTATATGCTCTGCAACATATTTTCCAAACAAAACGAGTTAAAAAACATTAACGGACGAATTAGGCAAATAAAAAGTAGGGACGAAAACATGTTTTACAACATATTTTCGGCTTTCTTCCGTGGAATTTGCGTACGGCTGCAAGCCGGGAGGCGTGCGCCGTTGCGGGCATGAAAAAAAGGCGGCAAGCCCCGTGGGGAGCCTGTCGCCTTTCCTGTTATATGCACAACGTGTGCGCCGCTGCCTTAGCAGGACAGTTTGTTGTCCGAGCCCAGCACGTTGAGGATTTTGTGCTTGTACAGCTTTTCCATTTCGTCGCGGGCGGGGCCGAGGTACTTGCGCGGGTCGAATTCGGCCGGTTTTTCGGCGAATACCTTGCGCACGGCAGCCGTCATGGCCAGTCGCGAGTCGGAGTCGATGTTGATTTTGCACACGGCAGACTTGGCAGCCTTGCGCAGTTCGTCTTCGGGGATGCCGATGGCCGCTTCCAGCTTGCCGCCGTATTGGTTGATCATGTCCACGTATTCCTGGGGCACGGACGACGAGCCGTGCAGCACGATGTGGAAGCCCGGCAGTTTTTCCATCACCGCGTCGAGCACGTCGAACGCCAGCGGGGGCGGCACCAGGCGGCCCGTGGCCGGGTCAACGTGGCACTGTTCGGGTTTGAACTTGTAGGCCCCGTGCGACGTGCCGATGGAGATGGCCAGTGAGTCGCAGCCCGTGCGGGTGGCGAAGTCGATAACTTCTTCGGGGTTGGTGTAGGTGTGGTGTTCGGCGGATACTTCATCTTCTACGCCGGCCAGCACGCCGAGTTCGCCTTCCACCGTCACGTCGAACTGGTGGGCGTATTCCACCACCTTCTTGGTGAGGGCCACGTTTTCTTCATACGGCAGGTGCGAGCCGTCGATCATTACCGACGAGAAGCCCATGTCCACGCAGCTCTTGCACAGCTCGAAGCTGTCGCCGTGGTCCAGGTGGAGCACGATTTCAGGCTTTTCGCAGCCCAGTTCCTTGGCATATTCCACGGCCCCTTCGGCCATGTAGCGCAGCAGGGTCTGGTTGGCGTAGTTGCGTGCGCCTTTCGACACTTGCAGGATGACCGGCGACTTGGTTTCCACCGCCGCTTTCACGATGGCCTGCAACTGTTCCATGTTGTTGAAGTTGAAGGCCGGAATGGCATACCCGCCCTTGATGGCCTTGGCAAACATGTCGCGCGTGTTCACCAAGCCTAAGTCTTTGTAGTTTACCATAATTGTGTTATTTAAATGTAATGTTGTTCCGTTCCGGATGAAATCCGAGTGCAAAGTTAGTGTTTTTTGTTGGATTTCAGATTTCAGATGCCAGATTGTTGCCTGCAGGTTGCGCGGATGAACGGATATTTTCTGCCCAGGCATCCCGAAAAAACGGTCCCGCCCATTTTACTTTCCTGCATTCTCCGGGTCTTTTATAGTAGAACGTCCGCTCAAACAGGTTTGCGGGCAAGAACGGCAATAAAGGAAAGGCAGGTCTGCCGGGACTGTGACAAAAGCGGAAAGGAAAGCGTACATGTCATACGACGAAATAGCCGCCGCCACCGGCTCCACGGCTGCCAACGTGAAGGCCAACTATCATTTCTGGCAGGCGCTTTCGCAGGCGGCAATCCCCTGTACGGCATCTATCCGGCAGGCAGTGCGGCATCTTCCGCCGAAGAGGAAGTTGCCGTGTCCGTCCCTTCCGCGCAGACGGCTGTAAACGTCACGCTGGCACAGACGGCCGCCTATTGCGGTTGGCTCACGGCACAGGACGGCCGACGTGGTAAGGGACGGCTCGCTGGGCTATGCCAATGTCGGCTTCCGGGTGGTGAGGACGGACGGCAACTGAATGATGTTTTCTTCCGTGCCTGTGGAAATTTTTTTCCGCAGGCACGGAATTTTATTTCCGTCCCTACGGAAATTTTGCCGCGTTATAACGGGCAAAACGGCGGGGACGGCAATGAACCAAACCGCGCCATTGAGCGTTAAAGACAGAGGCAAGGGGCAAGGAGTAAGAGGTGAGGGGGAGAAAGGGAAAAGTATAAAGGAAAAAGGGTGAAAAGGCAAGGCCAACGGCCTTGTGGCTTTCAGCGTAGGGCAACGCCCTACGGGCAAAGGGCAAGATGCAAGAACTTATCCGCGTCCATCTGCGCCATCTGCGGGAAACAAAACAGATGCAGGGGGGCAAGATGCAAGAACCTATCCGCGTCCGTCTGCGCCATCTGCGGGAAACGAAACAGATGCAAGGGGCAAGATGCAAGAACCTATCCGCGTCCATCTGCGCCATCTGCGGGAAACAATCTGAAATCTGGAATTTGAAATAAAACAATGGACAAAACAGTCACGATTTACTGCAAGAACACCGGGGCGTACCACGAGTACCCGATGGGGATGTCGTTGCTCGACATCTGCCGCGACCTGCACATCGAGCTGCCCTACCCGGTGGTGGCGGCGCGGGTGAACTACAAGGTGGAGGATCTCAACTACCCGGTGTACAAGCCCAAGGACGTGGAATTCATCGACCCGTCCTGCCCGGCGGGGCGGCGGGTGTACGTGCGCACGCTCAGCATGGTGCTTGCCAAGGCGGTGCGCGACCTCTACCCGCAGGCCACGCTGCACATCGAGCACTCCATCTCGCGGGGGTACTATTGCACGCTCGAAGGGCTGGGCGCACCGCTCACCGCCGGGGTGGTGGGGCGCGTGAAGGAGCGGGTGGATGCCATCGTGGCGCAGGCGCGGCCCATCGTGTGCGAGGAGAAGCAGACCACCGAGGTGATGAAGCTCTTCGCACGGGGCGGCGAGCCGGGGCGGGAGGTGTCGCTGTTCGAAACGCTCGGCACGCCCTACTCGCGCTATTTCCGCATCGACGACTACATCGACTACTACACGGGGGTGCTCATGCCCTCGACGGACTGCCTGTACCTGTACGACTTCGTGCCGCTGTACGGCGGCTTCCTCATGCGCGTGCCGTCCTTGGGGCAGGCGGACCGGCTCGAACCCATCGTGCCGCAGCCCAAGCTGTTCGAGATATTCGATGAATATGTGGAATGGAACCGCATCCTGAAGATAGACAACGTGGGGCAGTTCAACGCCCTGTGCCGGGCGCGGCAGTCGTCGGACCTCATCAAGGTGGCCGAAGCGTTGCACGAGAAGAAGATTGCCTCCATAGCCGACCGCATCGCGGCTGCCGGGCGGCAGGTGCGCTTCGTGCTGGTGTCCGGGCCGTCGTCGTCGGGCAAGACCACCTTCAGCAAGCGGCTGTCCGTGCAGCTGATGGCCAACCGCCTGCGCCCCGTGCCGCTGTCGCTCGACAATTACTTCGTGGACCGCGAGCACACGCCCCGCGACGCTGACGGCAACCTGGACTTCGAGCATTTCGACGCGCTGGACGTGGACTTCTTCAACCGCCAGTTGCGCCAGCTGCTGGCGGGCGAGGAAGTGGAGCTGCCGGTGTTCAACTTCGCCGAGGGGCGCAGGCAGTTCCGGGGCGACAAGCTGCGCCTGCACGAGGACAGCATCCTCATCATCGAGGGCATACACGCCCTGAACCCGGCTCTGATACGCGACGTGCCTCCCGCCTCGGTGTTCAAGGTGTACGTCTCCGCCCTCACCACCATCTCCATCGACGCGCACAACTGGATACCGACCACCGACGTGCGCCTGCTGCGCCGCATCATACGCGACTCGCGCTACCGCAACTACTCGGCGCAGGACACCATCGCCCGCTGGGGCAGCGTGCGCCAGGGGGAGGACCGCTGGATATTCCCCTACCAGGAGGAAGCCGACGTGATGTTCAACTCCGCCCTGCTGTTCGAGCTGGCGGTGCTCAAGCGGCACGCCGAACCCCTCTTGCTCGAAGTGCCCAAGTATTGCGACGAGTACACCGAGGCGCACCGCCTGCTGCGCTTCCTCAGCTATTTCGTCTCCATCCCCGACCGGGAGATACCGCCCACCTCGCTGCTTCGCGAGTTCGTGGGAGGGAGCAGCTTCCGGTACTGACCCCCTGCCCCCTAAAGGCTGTGTGAAAAGTACCATTTTCATGCCCTCTTCGTCATTTCGAGCGCAGCGAGAAATCTCACAGTCTTTGGGGGCTTTATAGTAGTAGATTTCTCCCTACGGTCGAAATGACGGCAGGTTTGTTTCGTAGTTTTCACACAGCCTCCTTAAAGGAGGAAAGGTACGCCAAGACGCGAAGGGATTTCAGATGGTTTCCCGCAGATTGTGCAGATAAGCGCGGATGGCGGCTATCATCTTGCTTGTTCCTTTGTGTTTTGGCGTACCGGCGAAAGATTTTTCAAAAATTTTTTCCGGGATTGATAACATTCCGCCGTTTTCTTGTATAATTAGCCTGGCCGGGAAAGATGCGTTCCCGGCGACAGCGGCATACAATCCGATGAAGAAATAAAAAGGCTATATTTGCCTTCGCAACAGCCCTGCCCATTTGCATGGGTGGGAAAAGAGGTATATATTTGTACCGAAATATTTGGATAGGACACGAAAGTGTCTGAGCTTTATTCCTCCAACAAATTCTGGTAAAATTTAGAACAGGAATAGGCGAGTGTACCCCATGTCATGACTTATGGCGCGGGGCTGTTGCTTTTCTATTGTTCGCGGTTTACCAGAGCCTGTTGGAGTAGAATGCGATGGCTCTTGCGCTTTCTTTTTGTCCCCCAATCCAATCACGAGGGGAAGCCGAAAACCTGATCAAAGAGTAGGCGAACTAATAATATAAGTATTATGGCGTATCTGTTTAGATGTACCGCAAAACAGAGTGTTTGCGGAGGTAAAGTTCCAAAAGGAACAACTGTTCAAGTTGTAAAGCAATATTGCACAACTCCTAATACGGAAGAAATTCGTGCTGCAATAAAGCAACAACTTGGGATTGAGACAAAAGAAATGTTCTCTCCGAGCCATTTCAATATTGAAAAGATAAAGTAGATGCCTATGCGAGACCAATTCTGTAACGAATGCGGTCTGTCCTATGGTGTTCCACGCCTTGTTGCTGAAAGGCTGCTTGGCGTGGAATATCTGCATAGGATAGAGAACCGCTATGAACAAATGCGCAAGTGTTATGACTGCACTTATGCAGAATGGCAAGAAGCCTTTACAGTGGAATTGAAAACATTTAGAGGGTATGATGACACAACTACCGTAACCATTCCTATTGGCAACTCCCAATTGGGCACTGACATCAAGGCATTGCATAAGGGGGCTATCGGTGTAGACTTACCGACTTGGTTCAATGTTCAAGATAACAAGAGGATAATGCTTGTAGCCCAAGACCCGTTAAGAAATAATAAGCGGTATGGAGAATGTCTTGATGCGGTTATTTCAAGTCCTTTTGGGCTGCATGACCGATATCATAGAGAGTGGAAGAAAGGCGGGTTGATGATGGCTTTGTTAGTGGAGAAACTTGTGAATAAGGGCTATGGCATTTATCTGACCGATGCCAACAAGTTCTTTATCTATGACCATAAGATAACCAATAAGTTCTCCAAAGCCCATATAGACAAGTATGCAGAAATCATGAGACAAGAAATAGAGATTGTCAAACCTGCTGCAATCGTATGTCTTGGCAGAAGTGCCGAAAGGATGTGCAAGAAAATGGGATTGCAGGATATCTTGGTATTGCCGCATTTGTCTGGTGCGGCTCGTGGTGCAATGATACGGAGATTTCCCAAACTTGGAGAAGTGGGGGCCACGGCAGAGAACATCGCGGAAGAATATGCAAGAGAAATAAAGTGTAGAACATTTATAGGATGATTATACATGATGCAGGTTACAGGAAAATATACCTCGGCTGAGATCTTCACCGAGAATATCGAGGAGGCGGCCTTGCAGTGGGTCAGGGAGCAATGCGACCACCCGGCGTTCGAGGGGGTCAAAATCGTGCAGATGCCCGATGTCCATGCAGGCAACTCCTGCAATGTCGGCACGGCCTATCGGATAGGTGCTTACGTCAATCCCGACCACGTGGGGGTTGACATCGGATGTACCATTTCCATGCACAAACTCTCTTCCGTGGTCGCGCCGGATGATTTCGCTTTGCTTGACCATAAAATACGCGAGGCTGTCCCGACGGGCATGGAGATTTGTGCGAAGAACAGCTTGAATGAAAAGGATTTGTTCCGATTTCTTAATGTTCAATATCAAAAAGCACGTTCGGCTGCTCCAGATTTGATTAACGAGGCCGCACGCTTGGATGCCCGTTTTGTCTCGGACTTCTGCCGCCGGATAAAATTGCAGGAAGGCCTTTTTTACAAAAGCCTCGGCACACTCGGCGGGGGCAACCATTTCATCGAATACGGGGAAGATGGCGCAACGGGGGAAGGCTGGCTGACCATCCATTGCGGTTCGCGGAACTTGGGTGTCAAGGTGGCCAATTATTGGCACCACATCGCCCAGAACCCGAAAAGGGCACAATTCATCGGCTTCCTGTGGGGCGATGCCCTCCAAGGTTACCTGTCAGACATGGTTGTGGCGCAGGCCTATGCTTTGTACAATCATCACATCATCCGTGACCGTATTTTTGCCATAATGAAAAAGCTGTGCAAGGCTAAATGCGTGGACTCCATCTTTACCACGCACAATTATATTTCCGTGTGCGAAGAACATCCGATGTTGCGCAAAGGGGCGGTAGAGGCTGAAACCGGAGAGCGGTTCTGCCTGCCTTTTAACATGCGCGACGGCATTGCCATCTGTATGGGCAAAGGAAATGCCGAGTGGAATTGCTCCGCTCCGCATGGTGCGGGGCGCACCATGTCGAGAAACGCCGCCAAGAAGAACATCTGCATGGAGGTTTTTGAAAAATCGATGGATGGTATATTTTCCACATCCGTTTGTCCTGGCACATTGGATGAATCTCCACAGGCCTATAAGCCCATGGATGAAATATTGCGTTTGATTGGTCCGACAGCCGAAGTCGTGGCCATGGTCAAGCCTCGCGTCAATATTAAAGATGTGCCCAAATGAAAAAGTATATCCAGCTTACTGCCGGGCGGGGACCGGTGGAATGTGCCCGGGCTGTCACACTCGTTGCCCGTGAATTGCTGAAGGATTTCCCGGATGCGGAACTGGTGGAAAGCGAACCGCACAATACGGAGGCGGATTGTTACATGTCGATGCTGTTTTTTGCAGAAGTTCATTCAGAAAAAGAGCAGGAATGGGCGGGGACGGTTCTTTGGCGTGCAACGTCAGACCGTTACCGCCCCGGCTATCCGCGCAAGAACTGGTTTGTGGGAGTGGAGTTTATCGATCCAATTGCACTCCCGGAGGTGTCGGATATGGACATTATTTATGAAACTATGCGGTCGGGGGGACATGGCGGGCAGAATGTGAACAAGGTAGAGACGGCTGTGCGTGCCGTTCACTTGCCCACGGGGATTTCTGCCAAATGTTGCACGCAACGTTCTCAGGCGCAAAACCGGGAAGCCGCACGCCGTTTGCTTCTCCTTAAATTGCAGCGGTTGCAAGATTCTGCCACGATGGCATTTCAAGCAGCCAATTGGAGCAAGCACACATCGCTTCAGCGAGGTAATCCCGTGAGAATGTTTTCAGGACCGCTATAAGCATTCCCCTCCTTAAAACAGTGGGACGGCACAAACCATCGAAAGAGCAGTTCGCCCCAAGACGCGAAGACGCAAAGGACAAGATGAAAACCCGCCACCTGCGGGAAAACATCTGAAATTCCTTTGCGTCTTCGCGTTTTTGGCGTACCAACCCGCCTCACGCCTCTATCGGCAGGCTTCGCCGGATGCGCTGGTCGAGCGAGGTGAGTGTCTCGGTGGAGGCCACGCCGGGTATCTCCTGGATGCGTCCGTTGAGCAGCTCCATGAGGTGCTCGTCGTTCTTGGCGTACAGCTTGATGAGGATGGTGTAGGCTCCGAGGGTGTATTGCGATTCAACGATCTCGGGGATGCGTTCCAGCTCCTTCACCACTTCCTTGTACATGGAGCCGCGCTCCAGCGTGATGCCTATGTACACGCACATCTGGTAGCCCAGCATCTTGGGGTTCACCGTGTAGCCCGAGCCGGTAATGACGCCCAGGTCTATCATGCGCTGCACGCGCTGGTGGATGGCGGCGCGCGACACGCCGCACTGCTGCGCCACGTCCTTGAACGGCATACGGGCGTTCTGCGTAATAATTTGTAAAATCTTGCGGTCTAACTGGTCTATCTTTTCCATACTATCGGATGTTATGATGTCATTCTGGCAACAAAAGTAGGAAAAATACTTGTGAGCGGCAAGTTGTTCATCGCGGCGGGCTTTGATGGGAGGGCAGGGCGGCCAGGAAGGTTTCGATTAGGTCGTTCACGATGTCCGGGCGGTCGGTATTGGCATTATGCCCCGCGCCTTCCACCCAATGCACCTGCAGCCGGGCTTCGGCAGCCCATTTCCGGCTGTAGATGTTGGTTATCTGCCTGTCTTTCTTTCCGCATATCAGCAGCACGGGGCAGTCCGGGGCGTGCGTCTCCCCCGAAAGTTGTTCTGACAGTATCCTGTATCCCGCCGCCGCAAGCCGGCAGTACTCCTTTTTGCCGTATGACTGCATGGTGGCCCGCATGAGTTCGCGCCCGTACCTCGTCTCGGCGCAGCTGTACGCGCCCGACTTGATCAGCAGCTTCCAAGGGAAGCACATGTAGAACCCATACGTGTGCTTGAGGAGCCATCGCTCGGCTTTCGAGTAATACTGCCTGACGAGCGGGGCGGAGTCGATGGAGACGAAGCCGCTTGCCACGCCGCTGTATCGGGAGATGAAAGCCTGAGCGACGTATCCTCCGAAGGACTGCCCGATGAGGACGCAGCGGGCAATCCCCTCTTTTTTCAGGATTTGATGCAGGTATTCGGCCAGGTTGCCCATGGTAAAGTCCAGGCCGAACGGTCTTGATTCGCCGTGGGCGGGCGGGTCCCACACCAGGCAATTCCATGATTGGGCGAAATGTTCCGTTTGCCTTTCAAACAGCCGGTGGTCTGCCGACAGGCCGGGCAGGAATACGAGCCACCCGTCATGCTTCCCGTGTGCGCTTGTCTGTGGCGGGCAAAAGGTGCGGTACGTTATCCGTCCTTTGTCCGTGGTAAGGTATTTCTTTTCCATATTATTATTTGGCAATGCGGTGAGTTTTGGCGGATGGATAGGATGGGACAAATGTACAGAAAATATTCGGGAAGCAAGTACATCCCCCTGGTTTGTGCGCGGATGTTTCCCGATTTACCAGCAGATGTTTTCTGATTTGTGCGGGAATTTTTTCCTAATCGTGAGCATAAGTTGGAAAACATTCCCGCATGACTGGGAAAATATCTGCTGGCATAACCAGAAACATGCTTCGTCCATCTCCCCGGAGAGAGACTGAAGGTGTCCCGTAAACCAGCAATCCCCCGTATGCCCGCAAGGAGGCATTCCGGGGGGATTGATGGTCAAGATGCATCCGGGTGCGGGTTTATTCCGTCACTTGGATGGTGTAGCCGTAGCGGTAGGCGTGGTTCGTCAGCTGGAATTCGCGGTGCACGCGGGGGCTCCAGCTGTCGTCGCCGCCTACGCCCATCTGGCGGTAGTCGATGTGCAGGTAGGTGCGGTCGCCGCGCGCCAGCTCGTGCGTGGTTTTGGACGTGTTGAGGGCTTCGGGTGAGTAGTCCTGCACGGTGAAGTTGAACGTGGGACTGCCCGTGACCGTCAGGGTGCGGCCTTCGGGGGTCGCGAGGCGCAGCCAGCGCACGTCGGTCTTGTTGCCGTTGTCCTGCGGCATGGCGTAGGCGAAGTGCTGGGCGGCCACCGTGCCGTTGTGTATGCCCACGAAGGCGGCTTCCTTGCGGTCGTCGTAGCTTTCCTGCGGGCCGCGTCCGTACCATTCCACGTGGTCGAAGGCCACGGGCAGCGTCCACAGCGTGCCCACCCGGGCCAACGGGGGCAGGGCGGCGTCCACGGCCAGCTCGTGTTCGATGCGGATGCGTCCGTCGGCGGTGACGGTGTAGCGGGTGGTGTGCCGCATGTTTCCCGTGGCGAATCGCAGGCGGTTGCAGGCGGTAACAAGCACTTCGCCGTCCGAGAGGCGCACGGCCTGCATGGATTGCGGCTCGGTGGTGTAGGCGTTCAGCCCGGCCTTTTTCCAGCGTTCGGCAAACGCACGGTCGCCTCCTCCGCGGTCGTTGTCGGTGGGCACGCGCCAGAAGTCGGGCGCGGCCGGGGCTTCCAGCAGGTTTTCGTCTTGGTATGTCCATTGCGTGAGCGTGCCGGCGGCCTTGTCGAAGGTGAGGGCGAAGTCCGCTCCCGTCACTACCACGGCCCGTTTGTTGTCCGCCAGCTTCAGCTTGCCGTCGGTGGCATCGGGCGTGAGGGCGGCATCGGCAGGCATGGTGAGGGGTATTTGCTCGCTGGCCACTTCGTATCCGGCTTCGGCCCAGGGGGTGGCTTCCTTGAGGCGGAAGCTGAAGTTGGCGAAGTATTCCTTGCCCGGTTGGAGCAGTTTGCCCGGCAGGCCGAGGTTGACCAGGGCTTTGCTTTGCGGGGCGATGTCGAGGTCGGGCAGCGTGGCGGTGTGCACGGGGTGGCCGTCGGCCAGCAGCGTCCAGGTGAGCGTCACGCCGTCGGCATTGACAAAGTAGTTGTCGTTGTGCACGTACACCAGCCCGGTGTTGATGTCGAGGGGGGTGACGTTGAAGTTCTGCTGCACTTTTTTCATTTCCATCATTTCGGGCTGCACGGTGCGGTCGGCGTTGACAAGGCCGTCGTTCGTGTTGGCACCGTCGAGGTGGTTTATCACGTCCCAGTATGCACGTCCGTTGCTGTCCGTGCGCAGCAGGGCCTGGTCCACCCAGTCCCAGATGAAGCCGCCCTGCATCCGTTCGTTGCGGTAGAACATGTCCCAGTACTTGCGGAAGTTGCCCAGGCTGTTGCCCATGGCGTGGGCGTATTCGCAGATGATGAGCGGGCGGGTGCGGTCCTGGTTGAACAGCTTCACCTGCATGTCGAGCCCGGGGTACATGTTGGAGATGATGTCGTAGCCGCTGAGGTCGCGGTCGTGCGGCTCGCTGCGCGACTCGAAGTGCACGGGGCGCTGTTCGGGGTCGATGGCCTTCATGCTGTCGCGGGCGGCATCGAAGTTGACCCCGCGTCCGGACTCGTTGCCCATGGACCAGTAGATGATGGACGTGTGGTTCTTGTCGCGTTCGACCATGGCGGTGGTGCGCTCGATGATGGATTGCCGCCATTCGGGCAGCTCGCCCACCAGGATGCCTTTGCCCCACAGGCCGTGGCTTTCGATGTTGGCTTCGTCCACCACGTAGAGGCCGTATTCGTCGCACAGGTCGTACCACGCGGGCGCGTCGGGGTAGTGGCAGGTGCGCACGGCGTTGATGTTGTGGCGTTTCATCAGCAGCACGTCCTGCAACATGGATTCGCGGCTCACGTAGCGTCCGTGGCGCGGGTCGAACTCGTGGCGGTTGGCACCTTTGAACTTGACGGGCTGGCCGTTGACCAGCAGCAGGCCGTCGCGCAGTTCCACCTTGCGGAAGCCCGTGCGTTGGTTCACGGTCTGCACCGTGCGGCCTTCCGCATCCAGCAGCTCCATTTTCACGTTATATAAATAAGGTGTCTCGGCGGTCCACTTCAGCGGGTTTTCCACCAGGGCAATGACTTCGAGCGTGGCCTCGTCGCCGGCGGCGATGGCGCGGTTCTTGGCTTCGCGGGTGAACACGGTGCGTCCCTGCGCGTCGCTCAGGGTGACGCGGGCTTGCAGGCCCCGCACCATGTCGTCGCCCAGGTTGCGCACCTTGAGGCGCACGGTGGTTACCGCGTCGCGGTAGCCGGCATCGAGGTCGTGGTGGATGGCGAAGTCACGGATGTACGTTTTAGGCAGGGACATCACGTGCACGTCGCGGTAGATGCCGCTCATGCGCCAGTAGTCCTGGTCCTCC
>CALUML010000053.1 GCA_944321745.1 uncultured Bacteroidales bacterium | reverse complement strand
CAGGATGCCGCCGTCCACGTACAGCACATGGCCGTTGACGAAGTCGGAAGCCTGCGAGGCCAGGAAGATGGCCGGACCCACGAGGTCGGCGGTGGTGCCCCAACGGGCAGCCGGCGTCTTGGCCACGATGAACGAGTCGAACGGATGGCGCGAGCCGTCGGGCTGGCGTTCGCGCAACGGGGCCGTCTGCGGAGTGGCGATGTAGCCGGGGCCGATGCCGTTGCACTGGATGTTGTATTCGCCGTATTCGGAGGCGATGTTGCGGGTCAACATCTTCAGACCGCCCTTGGCAGCCGCATAGGCCGACACCGTTTCGCGTCCCAACTCGCTCATCATGGAGCAGATGTTGATGATTTTGCCCCCGCCTTTCTTAATCATGCCCGGGATGACCGCCTTGGACACGATGAACGGCGCATTGAGGTCCACGTCGATTACCTGGCGGAATTCTTCCGCCTTCATTTCAATCATGGGGATGCGCTTGATGATGCCCGCGTTGTTCACCAGGATGTCGATGGTGCCTATTTCCTTTTCTATCTGCGCCACCATGGCGTTGACCTGCGCCTCGTTCGTCACGTCGCACACGAAGCCGCGAGCCTCGATGCCGGCTTCCTTGTAGGCAGCCAGCCCTTTGTCTACCAATTCCTGCTTGATGTCGTTGAACACGATTTTGGCACCCGCTTCCGCAAAGCCCGAGGCAATGGCAAACCCGATACCGTAAGAGGCACCCGTTACAAGCGCCACCTTACCTTCCAATGAGAAATTAACCATGAATATAATGTTTAGTGTTTAATGATTAGTGACTAATGATTAACGAACGATTGCAAATGTAGTCAAAATCCATGGACGGCGCATCCGATTCCTTCCTTTTTTCAGCTTATTTTACAAAAGGTGGGTGCGGACACACAACACACGGGCATTGGCCACATAATGCACAAAGTTTATCCTTATAAATAAGAACACACATGGCCGCTCCGAGGAAAAGCATCAGTCGCTCGTACCGCTATGTGTGCTTTTATGAATAAACTCTGTGCCTACCTCCGCCGCGTGATGGAATAGGCCCGCTTGGGAAACAGGAACATGGGCAGCGTGGCCCCTACGGCCAGCATGAAGATGACGCTGCACGTCACCATGGCGTTGGAGAAGAACATATCCATGTACAGCGTGCGCCCGTGCGCGTCGCCCATGGTGTGCAGGAACATGATTTGCGAAAACACCATGTTGTAGGCATACTTGCCCGGTATCATGGGCAGCAGGGCCGGGATGCACAACACCGTCATGGGCGTGCGGCACCGCCTGCCCAGCCACAGGCTGCCGAAGCCGATGAGCAACGCCGCCGCGAGCGACCCGGTGGCCAGGTCCACCCCCGGGAACGTCATCAGGCAGAAGCGGGCGGCATGACCCACCGCCGCCAGCAGGGCGATATAGGGGAAAGCACGCTTCGGCGGGCAGGAGATAGCCCCGAAGCCCATGCCGGCCACTGCGGCAAACAGCGCGTCCGACAATACATCCATCGCAATCATAACAAACTGTCTTTTACCAGCATGAGTGTAAACGAAAGCCCCACGGCGATGCACACGATGAGCAAGGCCGCGTTGGCCAGGCGGGCGAAGCCGTTGAGCATGTGCCCCTCCAGGATGTCCACCACCCCGTTGATGAGCGGCACGCCGGGCACCAGGAACAGCACGCTGGTGGTGAGGGCCACCTCGGCCGTGGCGGTGGGCAGCAGCAGCGAGGCCGAGGCGCACAGCGATGCCACGAAAGCCGACAAGGCAAACACGATGTAATGGTT
Source organism: uncultured Bacteroidales bacterium (assembly GCA_944321745.1). GTDB lineage: Bacteria > Bacteroidota > Bacteroidia > Bacteroidales > Paludibacteraceae > QVMH01. The sequence continues at coordinate 11,236 of CALUML010000053.1, read as the reverse complement.
GACGTGCGCGGCAGTCATCCGCTGCTTGAGGAAGAAGCCCGCCGCGGTAGCCGCCAGCACAACGCCCCGCGCCCACCAGTCACCGCCAAACAGGGCGCAGAACGAGGCGTTGGCCACCCCCGCCAGCACGAGCACCAGCCACGGCGGCAGGGGCGGAGCTTCCACAATGCAGCGGTAACGCTCCCGCACCTCCGCCAGGGGCAGGCGGTCGTCGTGCGCGTCCCAGCTCAACGCGCTCAGCTCGGCGTTGTGCGCGAAGCTGATGGGCAAGGCCGGTATCTCCGTCACCTCGTTGTACCGCTCCTGCGGGCTGTCGCCCTGCACGTTGATGATAAGGCTTTTCTGGAACACGCTCACCCGCACCCCGTAGCCATACGCCTCGCCTATCCGCTTGGCGCAACGGATGACCCGCGAGGTGTGCACCCCGCACCCCATCATGTGCGCCGCATACTCGGCAACAAACGTGCCCACATCGGTCAATGATTCTTTCATCCAATACAAGTGTTTTTACGGGGCGGACGAGGCCATCCGCCCCAAAAGAACCGCAAAATTACGGAATTAAAAAAGCCGCCGCAAACCCATTGCTTGCGGCGGCTTCGCTCTTCCTCTTGGACTTGAACCAAGGACCCTCTGATTAACAGTCAGATGCTCTAACCGACTGAGCTAAGGAAGAAGATGTTTTTTGCATTCGTTCCCTCAAATGCGATGCAAAAGTACGTGGTTTTCCTGAAATATACAATATCTTTGCACAGAATTTTTCATAAATATTTTCATGAAGAAAGTTATCGGCATAGGCAACGCTTTGACGGACATCCTCTTACAACTGAGCTGCGACGAGGCGTTGGCGCAACTGGGCTTGCCCAAAGGTTCCATGCAGCTGGTGGACAAAGAGCGGCAGCACGCCATATCCAGCCACCTGGCCCTGGAAAACCGCACCATGGCCACGGGCGGCTCGGCCTCGAACACCATCAACGGCATCGCCCGGCTGGGCGGGCAGGCGGGCTTCATCGGCAAGATAGGGCGCGACGACGTGGGCGAATTCTACCTGCGCGACTCGCTGCGCAACGGCGTGCACCCCCACCTGCTGAAAAGCGGCACGCCGTCGGGACGGTGCCTGGTGCTGGTTTCGCGCGACAGCGAACGCACCATGTGCACCTACTTGGGGGCGGCGGCCGAGCTGGAGGGCGGGGAACTGCTGCCCGACATGTTCCAAGGCTACGACCTGTTCCACATAGAAGGCTACCTGGTGCAAAACCACCAGCTGCTGCGCACCGCCATCCGCCTGGCCAAGGAGGCCGGAGCGTGGGTGGCCATCGACCTGGCCAGCTACAACGTGGTGGAGGACAACCTGGCGTTCCTGCAGGAGATACTGGCCGAGCACGTGGACATCGTGTTTGCCAACGAGGAGGAGGCGCGCGCTTTCACCGGCAAAGAACCGCTGGAAGCGCTGGACGACCTGGCGCGGCTGGCACGCATCGCCGTGGTGAAGGTGGGCAAGGACGGCTCGCACATCCGGGCCGGGAACGACACGTGGCACATCCGGGCCGTGGAATCGCACTGCGTGGACACCACCGGCGCGGGCGACCTGTATGCCGCCGGCTTCCTCTACGGCCTGTCGCGCGAACTGCCCCTGGAGGTGTGCGGGCACATCGGCTCCATCGTGGCCGGGCACGTGGTGAGCGTCATGGGTGCCAAGATGGACGACGCCACGTGGGAACGCATCCACCGCGAAGTGGCCCGGGCGATACCCCCAACCCCCTGAAATCGCCCGCAGGGCGTTGCCCTACGCTGAGAGCCGCAAGACCGTTGGCCTTGGGCGCAATCCGTTTAATCGCCAACCTGCTTACTCGTCAACTTGTTTACTCGTTTACTTGTTTACTCGTCAACTCGTTTACTTGTCAACTCGTTTACTCCCTTATGAAACGCAAACTGAACCCCTTCCTGCTATTGTACGAATACCTGGTGGCGGTGCCCGTGTGGGCGGTGCTCACCATCGTGGCCGCGGTGCTCACCATGCTGTTCTCGCCCGTGTGGCCCGACCGCAAGATATCCTACTTTCCGGCGCGCTTCTGGTCGCGGGCGGTGTGCGCCCTGTTCTTCGTGCGCGTGCGGGTGACGGGCATGGAGCAGCTCGACCCGCGCCAGTCCTACATCTTCATGATGAACCACCAAAGCTGGTTCGACATCTTCACCGTGTACGGCTGGCTGCCCTATTTCTTCAAATGGATCATGAAGGCCGACCTGCGGCGCATCCCCCTCGTGGGGCGGGCGTGCGAGTCGGCCGGGCACATATTCATCAACCGCGAAAGCCCCAAGGCCGCCCAGCGCAGCCTGGAGAAGGCGAAAAGCGTGCTGCGCCACGGCGTGTCGGTGGTCATCTTCCCCGAAGGCACCCGCTCGCGCGACGGCCGCCTGGGACGCTTCAAGCGCGGGGGATTCAAGATAGCCACCGACCTGGGGCTGCCCGTGGTGCCCGTCACGCTGCGGGGATGCTTCGAGCGGATGCCGCGCGGCACCTTCGCCGTGAAACCGGGCCGCATCGACATGGTGGTGCACGCGCCCATCGACGTGTCCGCCCACTCCGCCGACACCATCCCCGACCTCATGCAGCAGACGTGGGACGCCATCAACGCGGGGCTGTAGGGGGATTTCAGATTCCTTGTTTCAGATTTCAGATTCCGGTCGGGGAACGCGAACGGTGCAAACAGTGCCCATGAACGCAAAGGCTTCTTGCTTCTTGCCTCTCGCTTTCCGACTCTATTTTTCCGTACCTGCGGAATTTTATTTCCGTACCTACGGAATTCCAGCCGCGTGCCTACGGAATTTCAGCCGCGCAGTAACGGGAAATTGCGACTGTGGCCGTGCTGAGAACAAGGGGATGAAGCGCGGGCTGCACCCCGTTGCGGGGAAAACAAGGAAGGGATTATTTCAAATAAAAAACCGTGTCGATGAAATACAGCACCCCGTTGCTTGTCAGCACGTTTTCATCATGCAGATCTTCAAGGATGATGCCAAGTCCGGGGTTGAGGTAGTCGTTGTTGCGTATTCTCACAAACCCGTTAGCAAGCATGAATTGCTCCACATGGCGCAAATCCGTCGGCTCGGTCGCCTTTACGAAAGCTTGTTCCACCACGGCACGCACGGCCTCTCCGTCCTTGGCAAAGCCTGACAGACGATAAGCCGTATCCGGGAAGAAATAATTGTGCAACAACAGGCTTGTGAAATAATCTTCCCATGAAAGGTAATAGATGGCATCGTTCAATTTCACTACCGACCTGCTATCTTTCAAATACACTTTCTGCTCCGCGCCTTCCGCGACATAAGTGTCCAAGTCGATGTGCGTTATCCAAAGGGAATGGTTCCCTATGTACAATTTCAATCTCTCTGTTTCTTCACGCTTGAAACGCTTGTCCGCTTTATCCAATGTGCTTGCTCCCTTGCTTGCTCCAAGGTAACGGAGGACTGCTGCGATATTTGCGCCAAACCTAACTTGGCTCTCTCCCGAAATGATACTTTGTAGTTCATGCTTCATGCAGATGTTGGTGGATAAATCTCAAGGGCAAAGGTAGGCAAAATATGTGACAATGGATGATTTTTACCCGCCTTGCCCCGCATTCCGAACTTTCTTCGTACTTTTGCGCTTAATTTTCACGACCCCAAAACCCTATCGATATGGAACTGGCAAGCAAATACAATCCTACCGACATCGAGCCGAAGTGGTACCAGTACTGGCTGGACCACCAGTTGTTTCACTCCACCCCGGACGGGCGCGAGCCGTACACGGTCGTCATCCCGCCGCCCAACGTCACGGGTGTGCTGCACATGGGGCACATGCTCAACAACACCATCCAGGACGTGCTGGTGCGCCGCGCCCGCATGATGGGCAAGAACGCCTGCTGGGTGCCCGGCACCGACCACGCCTCCATCGCCACCGAGGCCAAGGTGGTGGGCAAGCTCGCCGAGCAGGGCATCCGCAAGTCCGACCTCACCCGCGAGGAGTTCCTCAAGCACGCCTGGGCGTGGACCGAGGAGCACGGCGGCATCATCCTCAAGCAGCTGCGCCGGCTCGGCGCGTCGTGCGACTGGGACCGCACGGCCTTCACCATGGACGAGGTGCGCAGCCGCAGCGTCATCCACGTGTTCTGCGACCTCTACCGCAAAGGCCTCATCTACCGGGGCGTGCGCATGGTGAACTGGGATCCCAAGGCACTCACCGCCCTCTCGGACGAGGAGGTCATCTACAAGGAAGAACACAGCAAGCTGTACTACTTAAGATACAAGGTAGACCAGGATCCGGAAGGCCGCTACGCCATCGTGGCCACCACCCGCCCCGAGACCATCATGGGCGACACGGCCATGTGCATCAACCCCCGCGACCCGAAGAACGCCTGGCTGCGGGGCAAGAAAGTCGTCGTGCCGCTGGTAGGGAGGGTCATCCCCGTCATCGAGGACGAATACGTGGACATCGAGTTCGGTACGGGCTGCCTGAAGGTGACGCCCGCCCACGACGTGAACGACTACATGCTGGGCGAAAAGCACAACCTGCCCAGCATCGACATCTTCAACGACGACGGCACCCTGAGCCAGGCCGCCGGCCTCTACGTGGGCATGGACCGCTTCGAGGTGCGCAAGCAGATTGAGAAGGACCTGGCCGAAGCCGGGCTGCTCGAACGCGTGGAAGACTACACGAACAAGGTGGGCTTCAGCGAACGCACCAACGTGCCCATCGAGCCGAAACTCTCCATGCAGTGGTTCCTGCGGATGCAGCACTTCGCCGACATGGCCCTGCCCCCCGTGATGGAGGACCGCCTGAAATTCTTCCCCGCCAAATACAAGAACACCTACCGCAACTGGCTCGCCAACATCAAGGACTGGTGCATCAGCCGCCAGTTGTGGTGGGGGCACCGCATCCCGGCGTGGTACGTTGCCCCCTCCAGCTCCCCCGAGGGGGGAGAGACCGTCCTCCCGGAAGGGGAGCTTCCCAAGTACATCGTAGCGGAAAGCGAGGAAGAGGCTTGGAAACAATTATATGAAAAATATCCATCCTTGAAAAGCTCCCCCTCTGGGGGAGTTGAGGGGGCTGCGGCTTCGGGGATTACCCTGCGCCAAGACCCGGACTGCCTGGACACCTGGTTCTCGTCGTGGCTGTGGCCGCTGTCGCTCTTCGACGGCATCCTGCACCCGGACAACGAGGAAATCAAGTATTACTACCCCACCGCCGACCTGGTGACGGGGCCGGACATCATCTTCTTCTGGGTGGCACGCATGATCATGGCGGGATACGAATACCGGGGCGACATGCCCTTCCGCAACGTGTACTTCACCGGCATCGTGCGCGACAAGCTGGGACGCAAAATGTCCAAGTCGCTCGGCAACTCGCCCGACCCCCTCGCCCTCATCGACCAGTACGGGGCCGACGGCGTGCGCATGGGGCTGCTGCTCTCCGCACCGGCGGGCAACGACATCCTGTTCGACCACGCGCTGTGCGAGCAGGGGCGCAACTTCAACAACAAGATATGGAACGCCTTCCGCCTCGTGAAAGGCTGGCAGACGGCCGACGTGCCGCAACCCGAAGCCGCCCGGCTGGCCGTGGCGTGGTTCGGCGCGCAGCTCGACAAGACCCTGGCCGAAGTGGACGACCTCTTCGGCAAATACCGCCTGAGCGAAGCCCTCATGCAACTGTACCGCCTGTTCTGGGACGAGTTCTCCGCCTGGTACCTCGAAATGGTGAAGCCCGCCTACGGGCAACCCGTCGACCAGACCACGTACCGGGCCACGCTCGGCTTCTTCGACGCGCTGCTGCGCGCCCTGCACCCGTTCATGCCCTTCATCACCGAAGAGCTGTGGCAGGCGTTGGAGCCGCGCACCGACGGCGAAAGCATCATGGTGCAGCCCATGCCGCAGCCCAAGCCGGTAGATGAAGCCTTGCTGGCGGCGTTCGAACACACGAAAGAGGTCATCGCCGCCGTGCGCTCGGTGCGGTTGCAGAAGAACATCCCCGCCAAGGAGCCACTCACGCTCCAGGCGGCGGCAGGACACCGGGCAGACTTCGACGCGGTAATCGTGAAGATGGCCAACCTGCACGCCATCGAACCGCTGGCGGAAAAGGCGGCGGGCGCGGTGTCGTTCCTCGTGGGGACGACGGAATACGCCGTGCCGCTGGGCGGACTGCTCAACGTGGAAGAGGAACGCAAGAAACTGGAAACCGACCTGGCCTATTACGAAGGCTTCCTGGCCTCGGTGATGAAGAAGCTGGGCAACGAGAAGTTCGTGGCCAACGCCAAGCCCGCCGTGGTCGAAGCCGAACGCAAGAAGAAAGCCGATGCCGAAAGCAAGATAGCCTCGCTGCGGGAAGGCTTGCAGGCGTTGCAGTAATGAGCCTCCCCAAGCCCCTCCCAAGGAGGGGATGTGAATATGCGAAAGCCCCCTCGGTCATCAAGGCCGAGGGGGCTTTTGCATATTCCAAATCCGTGTAAATCCGTTTAGTCCGTGTATTCCGTGTGCCGAACTACACCAGCTTGTTCCGTTCGTAGTGCGGGGCGGTGATTTTCCGGAACAGCACGAGCGAGACAGCCACCGAAAACGCCCCCACGAGGTACGACAGCGGCAGCCCGCCCGCCGTGTCGGCAATGCGCCCGCCGAGGATGAGACCCAGCCCCAGCCCGATGTCCCAGCTGGTGAGGTAGGTGGACGAGGCCGTAGCACGGCGGTTGTGGGGAGCCAGGTTGACGAACAGCGTGTTGTAGGCCGGGAACAGCATCCCGTAGCCCACGCCCAGCGACACCGCCACGCCGTAGAACAGGATGGGCACCAGCACGCTGTCCGTGAGCAGGTGTAGCTTGAGCAGCGAGGCCAGCACTACGTAAGTGCCCATCACTACCGCCGTGCCGCAGGCGATGACCGCGAGCAGCCGCCCCCGGTCCACCAGCTTGCCCGCAAACAGGCGCGAACTGATAAGCCCCACCGCCATGAGCAGGAAGAAGATGCCCATGCTGGCCTCGATGCCCAGTTGCCGCCCGTAGATGACCACGTAGGTCGTCACCATGCCGTAGGGGACGGCGATGAACAGCAGGCTCGCCCCGCCGCTCAGCCCTTTGATCAGGAAGAAGCGGTCGAGCACCATGGGCTGATGCTCGCGCGGGACGGGGGCGGCCTTCTTCACCTTCACCGTGTTGGCGATGATGAAGCCCAACGCCCCGCTGGCGATGGCCGCATAGAAGATGGTAAAGAAGTCCGCCGCATGGTCGTGGATGAACAGGCTGATCATGGGACCCGTGGCCATGGCGATGTTGTTGGCCACGCCGAAGTAGCCCAGCCCCTCGCCCCGGCGCGACGAAGGCATGATGTCCACCACCAGGCTGTTGCCCGCCGTGCTCACCATGCCCATGGTCAGCCCGTGCACCAGGCGCACCAGCACCAGCAGGGCGATGCTGCCCGCCACCACGTAGCCCGTGAAGCACAGGGCAAACAGGAAGTACGCCAGCAGGTACAGCGGGCGGCGGCTGTACATGTCGAGCACGAAGCCCGCCATGGGGCGCACGATGAGCGCAGCCACCGTGTAGCACGACACCACGATGCCCACCATGGTCTTGCTCGCGCCGAACACCTCGATGAGGTACAGCGGCAACACCGGCAGCAGCAGGTAAAAGGCGAAGTTCAGCAGGAAGTTGGCCACGCAGATGCTCGTGAAGCTGCGCGTCCACAGGCGTTCCCGCACGGGAGAAGAGGTCGCTTGTTCCATAATCGGTCGTCAGTCTAAAAAAGCCTACAAAGGTACGGCTTTCCCGTGTGTTTCGGATGGGGTAGTGGAGGAAAAGCATCTTCCCGGGGTGAAGACGGCTTCGCTTTCAGGTAAAAAGCGTACCTTTGTTCCGGCGGGGGACGCACCTTAGCCCCCGCACGTACCTCCCCTCATGGCACGCTACACACATAAGAAGAAAGAAGAAATCGGCCTTTCGCCCAATGCGTTGGTGCTGCGCGGCATCCGGCGGATGGAACATCCCGCCCTGCGCCTGACCGACTACAGCGGTGACGAAGTAATCGAACGCGCCTGCCCACTCGATGCCGACCTGTCCGCGCTTGCCGCACCGGGACGCTTCATTTGGCTCAACGTGAGCGGCTTGCACGATGCCGCCCTCATGCAGCGCATCGGGGGCACGCTGGGCATCCCCCTGCACGTGCTTTCGGACATCATGGATACGGGCGTGCGCCCCAAGGCCGAGGAGTTTGACGGCGGGTTGTTCATCACGCTCAAGTCCTTGCGGTATGGCAAGCGGGGCGGGCACGTGTCGGCCGACAGCGTGAGCCTCGTGTTGCTGGGCGACTTGCTGCTGTCGTTCCAGGAGGAGGAGGACGGCCTGTTCGACCCCGTCCGCGCCCGTTTGCGCAAGTCGCCTGCCAAGATGCGCGAGGCGGGCAGCGACTACTTGGCTTTTGCCCTGCTCGACGTGGTGATAGACCATTACCTGTATGTGGCAGGCGAGATGGGCGAACGCATCGAACGGCTGGAAGACCGTCTGTACGACCGCAGCGGAGGCGGGACGGACCGCGACTTGCTGGGGCAGACGGTGCGGTACAAGCGCGAGTTGAGCCTGCTGCGCAAGCACGTGCATCCCGCCCGCGAGGTGACGGCGCAGCTGACCAAGTCCGATGCCGACTGCCTGCACACGGCCAACCGGGCGCACTTCCACGAACTGTTGGACAACGCGAAGGAAGCCGATGACGTGTGCGACACGTACCGCGAGATGCTGTACGACCTCATGAACTTGTACCACACGCGTGTGGGCGAGCGGCTCAACGACATCATGAAGGTGCTTACCATCATCTCGGTCACGTTCATCCCCATCAGCTTCATCGCCGGGGTGTACGGCACCAACTTCGACCGCCTGCCGGGACAGCATTGGCAGTACGGCTTCCTTGCCATGCTGGGCATCATGGCGGCCGTGGCGGGCTTCATGCTGTGGTACTTCAAGCGGAAGAAATGGTGGTGAGGGCAGAGGCAAGGAATAAGAGGTAAGAAGTAAGAGGCAAGAGGCAAGGAGTAGAGACACCACGGAGTGATGTCTCTACGGGCAAGTGTTCCGATTGACATATATATAATATATAGGAAAGGAGAACAGACATGGAAAAGATAGCACGCAATCTTGCCGACCTGGTCGGCAACACGCCTCTGATGCATCTGGAGGCATACGGCCGGGCCGCAGGCGCACGGGCGCAACTGGTGGCCAAGCTCGAAAGCTTCAACCCCCAAGGCAGCGTGAAGGACCGCGTGGCACTGGCCATGGTGGAGGATGCCGAACGCCAAGGCGCGTTGCGTCCGGGCGGCACGGTGGTAGAGCCCACCAGCGGCAACACGGGCATCGGGCTGGCCTGGGTGTGCACGCTGCGCGGATACCGCCTCATCCTCACCATGCCCGACACGATGAGCCTCGAACGCCGCCGCCTGCTGGCCGCCCTCGGGGCGGAGCTGGTGCTCACCCCCGGCGCACGCGGCATGGCGGGCGCCATCGAAGAGGCCGCGCGGCTGCGGGAAGCCACCGGAGGGGTCACCCTGGGGCAGTTCGACAACCCAGCCAACCCCGCCGCCCACGCCCGCACCACCGCTGAGGAGATTTGGCGCGACACCGCGGGGCGCATCGACGCCCTGGTAGCGGGCGTGGGCACAGGCGGCACGCTCAGCGGCACGGGGCGCAGGCTCAAGGAGCTGCACCCTGCCCTGCATGTGGTGGCCGTGGAGCCTGCCGCGTCGCCCGTGCTGTCGGGCGGGCAGGCGGGGCCGCACGGGCTGCAAGGCATCGGGGCGGGCTTCGTGCCGCGCACCTACGACCCGCAAGTGGCCGATGAAATCATCCCCGTGGCCGACGACGACGCCCGCCGCGCCGCCCGCCTGCTGGCCTCCACCGAAGGCGTGCTGGCCGGCATCTCCAGCGGGGCAGCCCTGCACGCCGCCACGCAGCTGTCGCTGAGGCCCGGATGGCACGGGCGGCGCATCGTGGTCATCCTGCCCGACTCGGGCGAACGCTACCTCTCCACTGGGCTGTTCGGTGAATAGTGGGGACACCGGGCTGCACATAGTTTTATTGGGAGAGCACACATAGCAGCGAGCAACGCCACCCGCCGTCATTTCGACCGTAGGGAGAAATCTCCTCCTACAACGCTCCCAAGGCTACTGTGGGATTTCTCCCTACGGTCGAAATGACGGCGGGTGGGGGTTCGACACTCTGTGGGTCTCTGTGTCCCACCTCTGTGTAGCTCTGTGTCCTAATCTCAGTGCGCTCCGTGCCTCCACCCTGCAACTTTTCCGGCATCGGGCTTGGCGGTTTCGGCAAAATGTCGTTACTTTGCAGAAATTTTGCAATTGAAGAAGCTATGTCGGGTGTGCATAAGGGAAATACGAACGTTCCGTGCCGCGGCACTTGGTTGTCCGCCCGTCATGCTGTTTTTATTCGGATGCGTTAGCCGTTGCGGCTGGCGCATTTTTTTTGCCCGCCCGCAGGCGCGTTGTCCATTGTTCATTGTTAATTGTTCATTTATAATTATACGTCTATGTCTAACAACATCAAAAAAGCCCTTGTGCTCGGTTCGGGCGCGCTGAAGATAGGCCAGGCGGGCGAGTTCGACTACTCCGGTTCGCAGGCGTTGAAGGCGTTGCGCGAAGAAGGCATCTCCACGGTGCTCATCAACCCCAACATCGCCACCATCCAGACCTCCGAAGGGGTGGCCGACCGCGTGTACTTCCTGCCGGTAACCCCCTATTTCGTGGAAGAAATCATCAAGCGCGAACGGCCGGACGGCATCCTGCTGGCCTTCGGCGGGCAGACGGCCTTGAACTGCGGCACACAGCTCTACCTCGACGGCACGTTGCAACGCTACGGCGTGCAGGTGCTGGGCACGTCGGTGGAGGCCATCATGGCCACCGAGGACCGCGACCTGTTCGTGAAGAAGCTGGACGAAATCCAGGTGAAGACCCCCGTGAGCCAGGCGGTGGAGTCGATGGAAGACGCCATCGCGGCTGCCGAGCGCATCGGCTTCCCCGTCATGGTGCGCTCGGCCTACGCGCTGGGCGGGCTGGGCAGCGGCATCTGCCAGGACATGGGCGAGTTCCGCACGCTGTGCGAAAGCTCCTTCGCCTACTCGAAGCAGATACTCGTGGAGGAGTCGCTCAAGGGATGGAAGGAAATCGAGTTCGAGGTCATCCGCGACGCGAGCGACCACTGCTTCACCGTGGTGCCCATGG
>CALUML010000052.1 GCA_944321745.1 uncultured Bacteroidales bacterium | reverse complement strand
ACTATATATAACCACATCTTTCTAATGGCGGTCATTAGAAATAGTGCTAACTCCGGCTCTAATGACCGATTTGGGATAAATCATGTGGTTGATTCTCGGACTTTGCTCGGCCCTGTTGCTGGGCACGTATGACGTGTGCAAGAAAGTGTCGTTGCAGGACAACGCGGTCATTCCCGTGCTGCTCGTGTCCATCATGGTGTCGTCGGTGCTGTTGTGCCCTCTGCTGGTGATGTCGCGGCTGTGGCCGGAGAGCCTGGCGGGCACGCTGCTGTACGTGCCGCAGGTTGACTGGCGCGCGCACCTGTTCATCCTGCTGAAGTCGGTCATCGTGCTGGGGTCGTGGATATGCTCTTACTTCGCGCTGAAGCATCTGCCTATCACGTTGGCCAGCCCCATATCGGCCACGCGTCCGGCCTGGACGGTGCTGGGGGCGCTGCTCATCTTCGGCGAGCGGCTCAACGGCTACCAGTGGGCGGGCGTGGTCATCGCGCTGGTGTCCTTCTACCTGTTTTCGGTGGCAGGGCGGCGCGAAGGCATTTCCTTCGGGCACAACAAATGGTTCTGGTTCCTCATAGCGGGCACGTTGCTGGGAGCGGTGAGCGGGCTGTACGACAAGTACCTGATGCGCGAGTTCGACCGCATGGCGGTGCAGGTGTATTACACGTTCTACCAGGCGGCCATCATGGCGGTCATCACGTGGGTGCTGTGGTGGCCCGTGCGCGGGCGTTCCACGCCGTTCCGTTTCCGGTGGTCCATCCTGCTGATATCCGTGTTCCTGGTGGCGGCGGACTTCTTCTATTTTTACGCGCTGAGTTTGCCCGGCTCGCTCATCTCCGTGCTGTCCACCGTGCGGAGGCTGGGCGTGGTGGTGCCCTTCGTGTACGGGGCAGCGGTGATGCACGACCGGCAGGTGCGGCTCAAGCTCATATGCCTGTCGGGGGTGTTGCTGGGCATGTTTTTCCTGTTCCTCGGGTCGTATGAAGGGCTTTGAAAGGAGGATTCCGGTGCATGTGCCGCAAGGGCGGATGGAAACGCGTGGAGAAAATAATGGAAAATAGTTTGCTCATTAGGTTGAAATTAGTACCTTTGCAGCCCGAAAGCGGAAAATCAAACGTATAAAGTAAAAACATAAGAGCATGAAAAGTGGTATTCATCCAGAAAGTTATCGTCCGGTAGCATTCCGAGATATGTCCAACGGGGAAACGTTCATCACCCGTTCGACGGTGAGCACGAGGGAAACGGTTGACATCGACGGCGTGACCTATCCGTTGGTGAAGTTGGAAATCTCCAGTTCTTCCCACCCGTTCTATACGGGCAAGCAGAAGCTGGTCGACTCGGCAGGACGTGTCGACAAGTTCATGAACCGTTACGCGAAGCATATGGAAAAGCGGAAATAATCCGCCGCAAGCATACAGAAGAAAGAGGGTTCGCCTGGCCGTTGCCGGACGAACCCTTTTCTTTTTTGCCGGATGCGGACGTTTGACCACAGGGCACACAGGGTTTCGTCCACGCCGACGGGAGACGGCGTAATATGCTCCGGCTTCGTGGCATTCCCGTCATTTCGACCGTAGGGAGAAATCTCTGAGGGGCTTTGGGAGTGTTGTAGAGGAGATTTCTCCCTACGGTCGAAATGACATCAGGTCAGACTATGTGCGCTTTTTTGTTTAAATACAATGAAAACCTCTATGCGCTATGTGGCCAATGGCATGTCCGTGTGGCTCGTGAAATGCGGGGTGCGCGTTGCCATCTTCACTCCTCCCGCCAGGCTTTCAGCTCGGCATACAGCCGCTGGATGGGCAGCCCCATGATGTTGTAGAACGACCCTTCGATCCATTCCACGCCCACGTAGCCAATCCATTCCTGCACGCCGTAGGCCCCCGCCTTGTCGAACGGGCGGTAGCGGTCCACGTAAAACCCGATTTCCTCGTCGCCCAGCGTGGCGAAGCGCACCTGCGAGGTGGCGGCGAAGGTGCGCTGCCGCCTGCGGGTGGTGATGCTCACGCCGGTGATGACCTCGTGCGTGCGGCCCGACAGCGCGTGCAGCATGGCGCAGGCCTCGTCGCGCCCGTGCGGCTTGCCCAGCACCTGGCCGCCGAGCCACACGATGGTATCGGCCGTGATGAGCAGCGTGTCGTCGGCCAGCGGGTAGGCACCGGCTTTCTTCTGCGACAGGAAACAGGGGATTTCCGCCCCGCGCAGCGTGCCGGGGTAGCTTTCTTCCACGTCGATGCTGCGCACCTCGAAGGGCAGGCACAGCCCCCTGAGCAGCTCCTGCCGCCGGGGCGACTGCGAGCCGAGCACGATGTGGTAACGGTCCAGATGGGATAACATAAGCGTCCGTTTTTTCGGTTATAGGATATATCTGCGGGCAAAGGTAGTGAAAAATCGCGTTTCCCCCATCCACCTGCCGCTACCCGCCGCCAGCCCTGAAATTCCGTTACTACGCGGCAAAATTTTCGTAGTAACGCAGCTGAATTTCCGTAGTAACGCGGCTGGATTTTCATACTGACGCCGCCGAAGCCCCCTGCCCGCGCCCGTCCTCCCGGACAGGGGCAGGCCGCGCGGACTGCACCGAGGGAAAAGCCGAAGCGATATATTTCACCTGGTAATGAACGCGTTGCATTGTTGATAAGTTTTGAACGGGAAATAGGCTCACTTTGAGGAATATTTTATACTTTTACGCTTGCAAAAATGCACCCTTTCCATCAGCGACATACCGCCGCAGGGACGGGCCTGGACGGATGAATGGGGCAGGAAAAGGCGGGACGGCAGGGCGGTAGCACGCCGTGCCGGTTTCGCGATTGTACGATTAAACGATGACACACCCTATGTACCACGTGCCGGCATTGTTGGAGGAAACGTTGGAAGGCTTGGACATCAAGCCCGGGGGGACGTATGTGGATGCCACCTTCGGCGGCGGAGGCCATTCGCGTGCCATCCTGTCGCGCCTCGGGGCGGACGGGCGGCTGCTGGCGTTCGACCAGGACGAGGACGTGCTGCCCAACGTGCCCGACGACCCGCGCTTTACCTTCGTGCGGAGCAATTTCAAGTACCTCAAGAACTTCCTTCGTTATCACGGCGTGGAGCAGGTGGACGGCCTGCTGGCCGACCTGGGCGTGTCGTCGCACCACTTCGACGAGGCGGAGCGGGGCTTTTCGTTCCGCTTCGACGGCGAGCTCGACATGCGCATGAACCGCCACGCGGCCCTCACGGCGGCCGAGGTGCTCAACACGTACCCCGCCGAGCGGCTGGCGGACGTGTTCTACCTGTACGGCGAGCTGAAAAACGCCCGTCGACTGGCCGCGGCGGTAGTCGCGGCGAGGGCGCGCGAGCCGTTTGCCCGCATCGCCCCGTTCGTGGAGGTGGTGAAGCCCTTTTGCGGCAGCGACAAGGAGAAGAAGGACCTGGCGCGCGTGTTCCAGGCCTTGCGCATCGAGGTGAACGGCGAGCTGGGGGCACTGGCCTCGCTGCTGCGCCAAAGCACGGAGGTGCTGCGTCCCGGCGGACGGCTGGCGGTCATCACCTACCACTCGCTCGAAGACCGCCTGGTGAAGAACTTCATCCGCAGCGGCAACGTGGAAGGGCGGGTGGAAAAGGACTTCTACGGCAACGTGCTGGCTCCACTGCGGGCGGTGAACAACCGCGTGGTGGTGCCCGCCGACGAGGAAGTGGAGCGCAACCCCCGCGCCCGCAGCGCCAAGCTGCGCGTGGCAGTGAGGGTGGCGGACGGGAACAACGGTTAACGATTAGTGATCAGTGATTAACGATTAGTGATTAACAGTTAGCCCATGCGGTGCAGTGCTCGCGGCTTGTGGCCCGTAATTTGTAACTTAAAAAAGATGAAAGGTTTCTCGATAAAAGAACTGCTGGGAGGCGACTTCCTCACCAAGGAATTCGTGCGGCGGCAATACCCGTTGCTCGTCATGCTGGCGATATTGCTCTTCGGCTACATCGGCAACCGCTATCACTGCGAGATACAGATGAAGGAGGAGCTGCGCCTGCGCAAGGAATTGAAAGACGTGAAATACGAGTCGCTGGGCATATCGGCGGAACTGATGCAGATAAGCCGCCGCTCGAACGTGCTGCGCATGGTGAACGAGCGCGGACTGGGGCTGGAGGAGTCGGCCGACTTGCCGGTGAAGGTGGAATGACGTATGGCGGATAAACGTACAGACATAATATTTCGCTTCGGGCTGGTATATGCGGTGTTCGTCGTGCTGTTTGCGCTGGTGATAGTCAAAGCCGCCAAGGTGATGACCGTGGAGCGCAACGGCTGGCTCGAACTGCATGCCAAGACCTCGGGCGAGAAGCAGGACGTGGTGGAGCCCCCCAAGCGCGGCAACATCTATGCGTGCGACGGGCGGCTCATGGCCAGCTCCGTGCCCACGTACCGCGTGTACATGGACATGCGGGTGGAATATCTGAAAGAAAACCCCGATGTGTTCTACGACAATGTGGACTCGGTGGCCCTGTGCCTCTCGCGCATGTTCCGCGACCGCCCCGCCTCCGCCTACAAGTCGGCCCTCGTGGCGGCCTTCAAGCGCAAGACGGGCCGCTTCGCCGTCTATCCCAAACGCATCCCTTATTATCAATGGAAAGAGATGCAGACATTCCCGCTCTACCGCCTGGGGCGTTACAAGAGCGGCTTGTTTGCCGATGAATACGTGCAGCGCGTGAAGCCATTCGGCTCGCTGGCTTCGCGCACGGTGGGCGACGTGTATGCCGACCTCACCAAGGGCGGCAGCAGTGGCGTGGAATATTCCTTCAACCGCGTGCTCACGGGCAAGCCCGGCCTCTCCACCGTGCAGAAGGTGGCCAACCGCTACGAGCGTGTGGTGGTGCAGGAACCGGAAGACGGCATGGACGTGGTGACCACCCTGGACATCGACATGCAGGACATATCGGAACACGCCCTGCTCGACGTGCTGCGGCGATACAACGCCCGGTCGGGCTACGCCGTGTTCATGGAAGTGGAAACGGGCGAGGTGAAGTCCATCGTCAACATGTACCGGGGCAGCGAGCCGGGCGTGTATTATGAAAAGGAAAACGGCGCATTGTCCGACATGATGGAACCGGGCTCCACCTTCAAGACCCTCGTGCTCATGGCCGCGCTCGACGAAGGCCGCGTGAGCCTGGACGACACGGTGGACGTGGGCAACGGACGCTTGAAATACCACCCCCGCGCGCCCGAAGTGACCGACCACAACGCCCGCAAGGGGGGCTACGGACGCATATCGGTGGCCAACGTCATTCACGGCTCGTCCAACATCGGCATGCACAAAATCGTGTACGATGCCTACGGCAACAGCCGCAAGAGCCAGGCCGAATTGGTGGACAAGCTGCACGACATGAAAGTGGGCGTGCCCATGGACCTCGACATCAAGGGGGCGGCCAAGCCCAAAATCAAGCACCCGGTAGAGGACAAGAGCTGGTCCACGGTGACCTCGCTGTCGGCCATCTCGCGCGGCTACGAAATCGTGATGCCGCCCATCTACACGCTGGCCTATTACAACGCGATAGCCAACGACGGCAAGCTGATACGCCCCTTCTTCGTCAAGTCGGTGAGCAAGGACGGCCAGCCGGTGAAAACATTCTCCACCGAGACCATCAACCCCGCCATCTGCAAGCCCTCCACCCTCAAAGCCATGCAGCAGGTGCTGCTGGACGTGGTGGAAGGCGACATGGGCACCGCCCGCCCCGTGAAGTCCGACTTCATGCACATAGCGGGCAAGACCGGCACCGCCCGCATGGTCGACGAGCGCACGGGGCAATACCTGTGGGGGCATCACCGGGTGTCGTTCTGCGGCTATTTCCCTGCCGACCACCCGCGCTACACGGGCATCGTGGTGGTGAACGACCCCGACGTGCCCTCGGCGGGGCTGACCAGCGGGGTGGCGTTCAAAAACATCGCCGAGCGCACCATGGCCCTGAAAGCGGAAACCACGCCGCGCGAGGTGGCCGCCGACACGCTGCTGATGCGTGGCGTGGAGGTGACACCGCACAGCAAGAAAGGCTATTACGAGGCGTTGCAGACGGTGATGCGCGGCGTGCACCAGCCCCTTGTGGGCGAATCGGCGGAATGGGTGGAGGTAGCCGAAGAGGAGAACCGCACGCGGGTGGCCGCCGCGGATGTGGCCGCCGACACCATCCCCGACGTGCGCGGCATGGGAGCGAAAGACGCGGTTTATTTATTGGAAAAGCTGGGGTTGGACGTTCGGATACAAGGCCGCGGCAGGGTGGTCACCCAAAGCGTGCTGCACGGCACGCCCGCGACCCGGGGACGGAAGATAACGCTGGTGCTGAGGTAAGGTTGCGGGTAGCGCGTAGCGAGAAGCGGATAGGAGGCCTGCATCCGTTTGTGGCAGTTATAGGTGACAAACTTGTAACTCGTAACTTGTAGCTTGTAGCTTGAATATATGGAACTGAATACTTTATTAAACGAAATCAACTGCCGCCACATAGCGGGCGAAGCCGCGGGACGGCAGGTGTCGGGCGTGAAGTCGGATTCCCGCCTGGTGCAGCCCGGCGATGTGTTCGTGGCCACCCGCGGCACGGTGGTGGACGGCCACCAGTTTATCGGCACGGCCATTGCCCAAGGCGCGGTGGCGGTGGTGTGTGAGAAGTTGCCCGCCCAACTACATCCCGGCGTGGTCTACGCGCAAGTGGCCGATGCGGCGGAAGCACTGGGCGAGCTGGCTTCGGCATGGTACGGCCACCCCTCATCCAAGCTGGTGCTGGTGGGCGTGACGGGCACGAACGGCAAGACAACCATCGCCACGCTGCTCTACCAGCTGTTCCGGCAGCTGGGTTACAAGGCCGGGCTGTTGTCCACGGTGATGAACTACGTGGACGACGTGGCGGTGGAAGCCACGCACACCACGCCCGATGCGCTGACATTGAACAGCCTCCTCGCGCAGATGGTGGAGGCGGGTTGCCGCTACGCCTTCATGGAGGTGAGTTCGCACTCCGTGGAGCAACGCCGCATTGCAGGCCTGTCGTTCGACGGGGGCATCTTCACCAACCTCACGCGCGACCACATCGATTACCACAAAACGTTCGAAAACTACCTGCGGGCGAAAAAACGCTTCTTCGACGACCTCCCCGCCGGGGCGTTTGCCCTGACCAACCTGGACGACAAGAACGGCCCGGTGATGCTTCAGAACACGAAGGCCCGCAAATACACCTATACGCTGCGGGGCATGGGCGACTTCCGGGTGAAGATACTGGAGTGCGACCTCAACGGCATGTTACTGGCCGTGAACGACCGCGAAGTGAACGTGGCGTTCGTGGGGCGGTTCAACGCCAGCAACCTGGCGGCAGTATACGGGGCGGCGGTGCTGCTGGGGCAGGACGCGCTGGAGGTGCTGCGCATTATCAGCGCCCTGCACCCGGTGTCGGGACGCTTCGAAACGCTGTACGCCCCCTCGGGCTACGTGGCGGTGGTGGACTATGCCCACACGCCCGATGCGCTGAACAACGTGATAGGCACCATCAACCAAATGCTGGCGGGCAAGCCGGGCCACCTCATCACCGTGGTGGGCTGCGGGGGCAACCGCGACAAGGGCAAGCGTCCCATGATGGCCCGCGAGGCGGTGGGCGGCAGCTGGAAAGCCATCCTCACCTCGGACAACCCCCGCCACGAAGACCCGCAGGACATCCTGGACGACATGACCGCCGGGCTGGATGCCGACGAGAGGCGAAAAGCCCTGGTCATAGCCGACCGGCGGGAAGCCATACGCACCGCCTGCTCGCTTGCCCAGCCGGGCGACGTGGTGCTGGTGGCCGGCAAGGGGCACGAGACGTACCAGATAATCGGCGACGTGAAGCACCATTTCGACGACAAGGAAGAAATCAAGAACTGCTTCTGAAGCCCCGGCCCGAGGCCAAGGGATATACATTATATATATTACGGTTAAATTTGAATAGCGACTGAACATGTTCTATCATTTGTTTCAATATCTCGACAGGGTGTATGACGTGCCCGGCGCGGGGATGTTCAACTTCATCTCTTTCCGCACGGGGCTGGCGTTCATCACCGCCCTGCTCATCGCGACCATTTTCGGCAAGAAGATTATCCGCCTGCTGCAACGGAAGCAAATCGGCGAGACGATACGCGACCTCGACCTGGAGGGGCAGCTCAGCAAGAAAGGTACACCCACCATGGGCGGCACCATTATCATATTGTCCATCCTGATACCAACCCTGTTTTTCGCCGACCTGACGAACGTGTACATCCAGCTGATGCTGATAGCCACGGTGTGGATGGGAGCCATCGGTTTCCTGGACGATTACATCAAGGTGTTCAAACGGAACAAGGACGGGCTGAACGGCCGCTTCAAAATTGTGGGACAGGTAGGCCTGGGGCTGATTGTGGGGCTCACCATGTGGCTCAGTCCGGACATCGTGATACGCGAGAACGTGGAGGTCAAGGGCAGCGAGAACCGGGTGGAGGACGTGGTGTATTCCGGGCAGGACGTGAAGTCCACCAAGACGACCATTCCCTTTTTCAAGAACAACAACATGGACTATGCAGGCGCGTTCCGCTGGCTGGGCGACCAGGCACAGACGTATGGCTGGATACTCTTCGTACTGGTCACCATCTTCATCGTCACGGCAGTGTCCAACGGGGCGAACCTCACCGACGGGCTGGACGGGCTGGCCACCGGTTCCTCGGCCATCATGGGCGTGACGCTCGGCATCCTGGCCTACCTGTCGGGACACGTGGAGTACGCCGGTTACCTGAATATCATGTATATCCCTGGTGCGGGCGAACTGCTCGTGTTTGCGGGTGCGTTCATCGGGGCGACCATAGGCTTCCTGTGGTACAACTCGTTTCCGGCCCAGGTGTTCATGGGTGACACGGGCAGCCTCATGCTGGGCGGCGTGATTGCCGTGTTCGCAGTGGCCATCCGCAAGGAACTGCTCATCCCGATACTCTGCGGGGTGTTCCTGGTGGAGAGCCTGTCGGTCATCGTCCAAGTGTTCTATTTCAAGCTGACCAAACGCAAGTACGGCGAGGGAAGGCGCGTGTTCAAGATGACTCCGTTGCACCATCACTACCAGAAGCCGGGCAACGGCACCATCCAGGCGTTGATACAGCGGCCCGCGATGCCCATCCCCGAGTCGAAAATCGTTGTCCGCTTCTGGATAGTCGGCATGATACTGGCGGCGGTCACTATTATTACATTGAAGATACGCTGATGGAGGGACAACCTCCCCAAGCCCGCCCAAAGAGGCGAGTGAAAAGTATGCTCCAAACCCGCCGTCATTTCGGCCGCAGGGAGCAGTCTCCCCCGGCAACGGTCAAAAGGCAACGATGGGATTTCTCACTTCGTTCGAAATGGCGAGAACGCCATGGAGCCGACGCTTTTCACCTAACTTCCAGAGGTCGGGGATGCGAAACACAAAAGCATGACATGACGATGCAGGTCGGCAGCAAGGCAGAAGGGCGCTTACCTCTTACTCCTTACCTGCTTACCTCTATAAACAATAAATGACAAGATGAAACGCATAGTGATATTGGGCGCGGGCGAAAGCGGCACGGGAGCCGCCATCCTGGCGCAAAAGCAAGGTTTTGACGTGTTTGTGTCCGACTCGTCGGCGGTGAAGCCCGAATACCGGCAGATGCTGGAGTCCGCCGGCATCCGGTGGGAAGAAGGGCGGCACACGGAGGCCGACATCCTCCAAGCCGACGAGGTGGTGAAAAGTCCCGGCATTCCGGACAAAGCCCCCATCGTGCAGGCATTGCGCGAGCGGGGCATCCCGATTATCTCCGAAATAGAATTTGCCGGACGCTACACGGACGCGAAGATGATTTGCGTGACGGGCAGCAACGGCAAGACCACGACCACGATGCTCATCTACCACATCCTGAAGAGCGCGGGGCTGAACGTGGGGCTGGCGGGCAACGTGGGGCAGAGCCTGGCCCTGCAGGTGGCCGCCTGCTCGTATGACTACTACGTGGTGGAGCTGAGCAGTTTCCAGCTCGACGGCATGACCGAGTTCAAGGCCGACATTGCCGTGCTGCTCAACATCACGCCCGACCACCTCGACCGCTACGACTATAAATTCCAAAACTACATAGACTCTAAATTCCGTATCATACAGAACCAGACGGAGCAGGATGCCTTCATCTATTGGGAGAACGACCCCGTGATAAAAGCCGAACTGGCCAAACGCGAGATTCACTCCACCCTGTACCCCTTTGCGCTGGAACGGGGCGAAAAGACAAAGGCCTTCGTGGAAAAAGAGCAGCTGGTCATCCAGATATTGAATTCGGTATTCAGCATGCCCCTCTCCGAACTGGCCCTGCCGGGTACGCACAACACGTATAATTCTATGGCTTCAGGTTTGGCTGCATCCGTGCTGGATGTGAAAAAGGAAGTGATACGCGAGTCGCTCAAGGGCTTCCACCCCGTGGAGCACCGCTTGGAGTACGTGGCTACCGTGCGCAACGTGCGTTTCGTGAACGACTCGAAGGCCACGAACGTCAACTCGTGCTGGTACGCCCTGAGCAGCATGAAGACACCCACCGTGCTCATCCTCGGCGGGCTGGACAAGGGCAACGACTACACCGAGATAGAGCAGCTGGTGCACGAGAAAGTGCGGGCACTGGTGTTCCTCGGCAAGGACAATACGAAGCTGCACGACTTCTTCGACAAACGGGGCAAGCAGATAGCGGATGCCCGCTCGATGGAAGAAGCCGTGCGGGCCGCCTACGGCCTCGCGCTCGAAGGCGACACCGTGCTGCTTTCGCCCTGCTGCGCCAGCTTCGACCTGTTCAAAAGCTACGAGGACCGCGGGCAGCAGTTCAAGGAATGTGTAAGGAAACTTTGACACGCGGATGGACTCCCTATTGAAAAAACTGCTGCGTGGCGATGCCACGATATGGGTGGTGTACGCCGTCCTGTGCGTCATCTCCATCCTGTTCATGTACAGTGCGTCGAGCACGCTGGCCTACAAGGCGGCCGACTACTACGCCCCCATCATGCAGCACATGGGCTACCTGGTGCTGGGCGTGCTGGCCGCGTTCGTGGTGCACCTCATCCCCTACAGCATACTCCGCCCGCTGGCCTACGTGGGCTTGGCGGCCTCGGTGGTGCTGCTGCTCATGCTGCAACTGGGCTGGGGGGTTGAGGAGAACGAGGCGACGCGCTGGATGTCCATCCTCGGCTTCCGCTTCCAACCCTCCGAGATAGCCAAGCTGTCGCTCATCCTGGCGGTGGGCGACATGATGGCACGTATCAAGGACGGCGATGCCGAAAGCGAACGGTTTTGGTTCCGCTGCATCCTCGGGTCGTCGGTCGTGGTGTGCGGGCTCATCCTCATCGACAACTTTTCCACCGGAGCCATCCTCTTTGCCGTGGTGTTCGCCATGATGCTCATCGGGCGCATTTCGTGGCGGCGGCTGGCTCCCATCGTGCTGGCCGGGCTGTTGCTGGTGGGGTGCGTGTATGCGCTGGGCAAGTTCGCCCCCAACCTGTGTGACCAAGTGCCCGTGCTCGACCGCTTTCCCACGTGGACGGCCCGCATCGACCGCTTCGTGGGCGGCGAGGAAGAGGTGGACAAGTTCACCATCAACGACAAGAACCTGCAAGAGAAGCGCAGCCTCATCGCCATAGCCGGAAGCGGGTTTATCGGACGCGGCCTGGGCAACAGCGTGCAGCGCGACTACCTGCCGCAGGCCTATTCCGACTTCATCTACGCCATTATCATCGAGGAGGGCGGACTGCTGGCAGGCATCATCGTCATCATGCTGTACATGGTGCTGCTATACCGCGCGGGCAAAATCGTGCTGAAGTGCGACACCGTGTATCCCGCCATGCTGGTCATCGGGCTGTCGCTCATGATTGTGATGCAAGCCTTCGTCAACATGGGCGTGGCCGTGGGGCTGGGTCCGGTCACGGGCCAGCCGTTGCCGCTCATCAGCCGCGGGGGTACGTCCATCGTCATCACGTCGGTGTACTTCGGCATCATCCTCGGCGTGACGAAGCAAATCAAGGAAGGCCGCCGCCCGGAAACTCCTCCCCCGCCCGACGACGTGCCGGTGGTGGAGCTGGACGAGCTTTAAAAGTATTTACTATTTGACGATTGACAATTTACGATTTGACTATTTACGATTTACTATTTGCGGGTGATTTCTGCACGCCAAGCCCCGTTTCTTGAATGGGCAAATCGTCAATCGCAAATCGTCAATCACAAAATTGTAAATGGTAAATCGTAAAATGGTAAATCGTCAATCGCAAAATAGTAAATAGTAAATTGTCAAATCGTAAATCGTCAAATAGTAAATACCCTTTATGTCAACCTATCGTTTTATCATCAGCGGCGGCGGCACGGGAGGGCACATCTTCCCGGCCATCAGCATAGCCAACGAATTGAAGGCACGCTACCCCGGCTGCGACATCCTCTTTGTGGGGGCGCTGGGGCGCATGGAGATGGAGCGCGTGCCGCAGGCGGGCTACCCCATCGAGGGCTTGCCCGTGCAGGGATTCGACCGCAAACGCCTGTGGCGCAACTTCAAGGTGCTGGTCAACCTCGTGCGCAGCACCCGCCGGGCACGGCGCATCGTGCGCGACTTCCGCCCCCACGTGGCCATCGGCGTGGGCGGTTACGCCAGTGCCCCCACGCTGAAGGCGGCCGCCGAGCAAGGCGTGCCCTGCCTGCTGCAGGAGCAGAACTCCTACGCCGGGGTCACCAACCAGCTGCTGGCCTCCAAGGCCGCCCGCATCTGCGTGGCCTACGAGGGCATGGAGCGGTTCTTCCCGAAGGACAAAATCGTGCTCACGGGCAACCCCGTGCGTCAGGACCTCTTCCGCACCGCCCCCCGCGCCCCCGAAGCCTACGAATATTTCGGCCTCGACCCCGCCAAGCCCGTGCTGCTCGTGGTGGGCGGCAGCCTCGGGGCGCGCACGCTCAACCGCAGCGTCATGGGGCATTTGGACGAGCTGGCGCAGTCGGGCGTGCAGGTCGTGTGGCAGACGGGCAAGTTCTACATCGACGAGGCACGCCGGGCCGCCGCGCCCCACGCCCGCCCCGGGCTGGTGGTGACGGACTTCGTGGCCCGCATGGACTACGCCTACGCCGTGGCCGACCTCGTGGTGTCGCGCGCCGGGGCGGGGTCCATCTCCGAGCTGTGCCTGCTGGCCAAGCCGGTCATCCTCGTGCCCTCGCCCAACG
>CALUML010000051.1 GCA_944321745.1 uncultured Bacteroidales bacterium | reverse complement strand
GGCAAAAGGGTCGTACCCCTTTAGGCAAAAGGGTCGTACCCCTTTAGGCAAAAGGGTCGTACCCCTTTGGGCAAAAGGGTCACACCCCTTTTAGGCAAAAGGGTCGTACCCCTTTAGGCAAAAGGGTCGTACCCCTTTAGGCAAAAGGAGCGTTCCTGTTACATGTAAGGGAAAAAGTTGGGGAGGGTAATGAAGCAAGAGGGAGGAATATATGTGTTGGCAAGCACTTCGCTTGCAGCTTTGCATGAGCAAAGTTATAGGAAAAATGTGATATTTGCAAGTAATAGTACTATTATATGTTAATGTTATGTAAATAAATTATGAATATCCGCAATTTACCTATAGAATAGATATGTATCATGTCTGTTGTCATACCCCCTCCCGGCTACGCCGTACTCCCCCTACCATACCCCTCCGGCTCTTCGAGCCACCTCCCCTATCTTAGGGGAGGAGTGAGAAATGTTTTGCTTGCCGAGGTTTCCGCGAAAGCCTCGCGGACGGAGTAACCCAGCTCCTCCCCTAAGGTAGGGGAGGTGGCACGTAGTGCCGGAGAGGTATGAACACCAAGTAGAGGAAGTACCCCGTAAGGGGGGAAGAGGTATTGTCCCTAAGGTAGGGGAGGTGTCGCGGAGCGACGGAGGGGTATGGCAAGGGGTGGGCAGATTGCGGATATTCATTAAATAAATACCCGTAATTTTCCAGTGGCATGGTTCTGGCCCGAGGAGCGTTTTCGTGGGGAGATTTTGTCCTATGGTCGGAGTGGCGGCGAGTTAGGCTCGTAGTTTTCACACGGCCTTCAAGATAGGGGCAGGGTAGGGGCATGACGGGAGGTGCGCGGGGCAATTTATTCAAACATGCCAGAATCTTATCAAAACATGCAACAATATTGTAAAACGGGGAAGAAGTGTAGAATTGTTGCATAAGCGTACAATATTCTGGTGTTTTTTCTGGGAACAAACGCTTTTCTTTGCAACGTGTTGCAGGGCGCACGTGCCTGGCAACATACTTATAATAATAAGAAAGAACAACACAAGGAAAAAATATGAAAAACATGTTCCTCGCATCATGGAAACGCATCGGGCGGCAAGCAGGCCTGTCGGCATGGATGGCCTGCTTCCTTATCGGTTGCCGTCCGGGCGGCACGCCGCTGGAGCAGGCCTTGTCCACCGCCGGAGGCAACCGCCCGCAACTGGAGGCGGTGCTGGAGGCTTGCGGCACGCCCTCGCCCGGCAACCGGCAGCGCGAGGCCGCCGAGTTCCTCATCGCCCACATGCCGGGGCACTACGCTTACGACTTTCCCGGCATGGCCGGTTACTACGGGCGGCTGGACTCGCTGGCCGGGCCGCAAAAGCTGAGCGACCTGCAAAAGCAGCAATTGTGCCGGGCACTCGCCGAAGCGGAAGCCACGTTGCCCGTGCGGCACATTACCCTGAAACCCGACGTGGAACACATCGACACGGCCTACCTGCTGGCACACCTGCGGCAGGCCATGACCATCCCCCTTTATCCGTGGCGCGACAGCACGCTGACGTTCGCCGACTTCTGCGAATACATCCTCCCCTACCGCATCCTGAACGAGCCGCTCACCGGCGGCAACTGGCCGTCCGCCTACCGGGAACGCCTGCGCCCGCTGGCCGACTCGCTGGCCCGCATCCACGCTTCGGACAGCTTGGTGTGCGAGGCGTTGCGGTGCACCATGGCGCACCTGCGACCCCCGCAGTGGGTTAATTATTCATTCAAATTAAAGTTTCCTGCCGTTTCCCTGTTGGACAAGGGCGTGGGGCGTTGCCCCGACCTGTCCATGTTGTCGGTGTTCGCCCTGCGCAGCCTGGGCATCGCGGCAGCCATGGACTTCACCCCGCAGTGGGGCAATCGCAGCCTGGGGCACGACTGGTGTTCTGCCTACGTGGGCGGGCGGTGGCAACCGTTCCAACTGGGCGACGCGGTGCCCGTGGGCGAACATTTCAGCCCCATATCCTATCAAGTAAGGCCCAAGGTGTACCGGCACATGTACAGCCGGCAACCGGGCAGCCTGTGCCTGCTGGGGCTGGACGAGGAGGTGTACCCCCTGTTTCGCGAACCTTTCCTGAAAGACGTGTCCGCCCTCTACTTCACGCCCCATGATGCTGTGGTGCCGGTGGGCGACCGGCTGCCCGTGCGGCGGAAGCACGTGTACCTGGCCGTGTTCAACGACCGGGAATGGGTGCCCGTGCAATGGGGGCTGGTGGACGAGGCGGGCAACGCCACCTTTCGGGGCATGGCCGCCGGGTGCGCCTACCTGCCCGTGTTGTACCACGACCGGCGGCTGTTCCCCATAGGCACTCCCTTCTACCTCACGGACGAGGGGCGCACCGTGTATTTCGCCCCCGACACCGCCCGGCGAGTGCCCGTGTCGCTCTACCGCAAGTACCCGCCCCACCGCTACCGGCAATTGGGGCAGAAGGTGGTGGGCGGCTGCTTCCAGGTGGCCAACCGCCCCGACTTCAGCGATGCCGTTACCATTTACCGCATCACCTCCGTGGACACGTGCCGTCTGCCCGCCCCGGTGGCGTTCGACAGCCTGCCCCCTTGCCGCTATTTCCGTTACATGTCCGCCGAGCGGTCGCATGTGTACATGGCCGAAGTGGGCGTGTACGACGAGGCAGGCCACCGGCTCACGGGGAAGATTATCGGCACGGACGGCAGCTTTGCCAACAACGGCATGGACAAGACGAAGATGTTCGACGGCGACCCCCTCACCTATTACAACTCCCACATCCACACCGGCTGCTGGGCGGGGCTGGCATTCGACCAGCCCCGGCGCATCGGCAGGCTGACGTATGTGCCCGCGAACGATGACAACTTCATCCGCTGCGGCGACGAATACGAGTTGTTTTACTACGACCGGGGCTGGGTGTCCTTAGGCAGGCAGACCGGCACGGAGGAGGGCGTGCTGCACTACGAAGCCCCCGCCCATGCCTTGCTGCTGCTCAGAAACCTCACCCGGGGCAAGGAGGAACGGATATTCACGTATGAGGACGGACGGCAGGTGTGGTGGTAGTTAACAGTTGATAGTTGAGAATTGACAGTTGACAGTTCGGTACACAAGCACACTGGGTGTTGCCCTGCGCTGAAAGCCACAAGGCTGCTGGCCTTGACCCCCAACCCCCTAAAGGGGACTTGTAACGGCTCGTAACTCTTGTAACTCAGTAACTTTATAACGACTTGTAACGAAAAGAAATGGAACAACTCAGAAAATCATCCTACATCATCAGCACCCGCTTGCACGATGGCAAGACGATGTGGATACACGGCTACACGGGTGCCATCGACATCGTGTCCGCCCGGCTGGCGGACTACCTGGACGCGCACGATGCGTTCGCGCCGGAGGATTTCCCCTTCGGCGAGGAAGTGTTTGCCCGGCTGGCGAAGCGCGGCTACCTCACGACTAAGACGAAAGAGGAAGAACAAGCCCACGTGGCGCATGTGGCAGGGCTTCTGCACGAGGCGCACAAGCGCATGTACAAAAACTTCGGCTTCGTAGTGACGTACAACTGTAACTTCCGCTGCCCATACTGTTTCGAAAACGGTATTTCCGGCAACGGGCAGGCGTGGTCGGGGCAGGTATTCACCCGTGAACTGGTGGATCGTGCTTTCGCTGCCATGTTGGAAATTGAGCCACGACGGGAGTTGCACCACAAAAGCATTTTATTATATGGCGGAGAACCATTGTTGAAAGAGAACAAGGATATTGTAACGTATATTGTGGAGAAAGGAGTCGCTAACGGTCATAAGTTTCACTCCGTAACCAACGGTTATGATTTGGAAGCATACGCCGACCTGCTTTCTCCCGACAAGATTGCCCGGTTACAAATCACCTTGGATGGCTACCGGGAATTTCATAACGCCCGCCGCCGACACTGCAAAGGAGTGGAGACGTTCGACCGCATTATGGAAAATATCGGGCTTGCTTTGTCTAAAGGAGTAAAAGTATCGGTACGCATCAATACCGATGCCAATAACTTTGGGGATGTAGAACGCCTGCGGGAGTTGTTTCAATCGTTGGGCTATAAAGACAATCCTAATTTTAGTTTTTATTCGGCAAGACTTAGAAGGTACGATACAAACCGAGACAATCAAGAGTTTGCTTACCAATCAGGAAAAGAACATGTACAAAGGCACTATACGGAAGATAAGGAAGAAACAACTTGCCAGGATTTAGGCTTGTCTAAGAAACTTCTCAACTGTTTACAAAATGGTACTTCACTAAATATCATGTCCGCCACTTGTTCTTCTCAATACGCAAACTATTTGTTTGACGCACAAGGAAACATATATACATGTTGGGAAACCATCGGTAAGAAAGAACACATAATAGGACAATATACCAATAGTCCGATTACATGGAGCTCTGCAAGGATGCAATGGTTCAACCGTCACGTGGGCAATGCTCCTAATTGCAGTCGTTGCAAATATGCCCTACTCTGTGGTGGAGGTTGTTTGGCAAAAGCCAAATTTTCCGCCGAACGAGGATTCGGTGCTTCTGTATGCCGCGACTACGCAGCTATTCTTCATCAGGCAGTCCAGAAAGCCTATAAAGCTTTCTCTGTATAAATAGTTTAATGTTTAATTTTTAATTTTTTCAATTATGAAGAAAAATTTAAATTCAGACTTAGCGTCTGTAAATGAAGGTTTGTATGACGATTTGTTCCTACAAAAGTTGGAAACCCGTTTGGAAACCGACCCCTTAGGTGTTGGTGGATTAGTAGATTTTATAGATGGGTCAGATGCAGGACTCCGTGGTGATTGTGAGCGTTGGAATTTTGATATCTGTATTGGAGAAGATAATGGTTAATTATTAAAAAACAGTTAAGTTAAGGAAGCTTGATACTGTTATTTTTAGGATCAAGCTTCCTAATTAAATTAAAAACGTAATTATCTCAGTATAATTATTATTTATGAGGGAAATACAAATTTACATAATTATTACATTATTATTTTCGCCGATTTTTTTGTTCGCCCAATACAGCACCATCACCGGTAAAATCACCGATGAAAAAGCACAACCCTTGCCCTACGTCACCCTGCAACTCACCACGCCGGACAGCGTGTTCATACAGGGCACTACCACCGAGGAACAAGGGAACTACAAACTGACGGAAGTGGGGCCGGGCGACTACCTGCTCTTCCTGTCGTCCGTCGGCTACGAGCAGAAGGTGTACCCGTTCCGGCAGGAAAACAAAGACCGGGCATTGCCCGACATCATACTCAAAAGCAGCAGCGTGGCCTTGCAGGAAGTGGAGGTCAAGGCGCAGTCCATCGTGCAACTGGACGACCGTATGCTGGTGTTCCCCGAAAAGCAGCAGGTGCGCCACTCCTACACGGGGTATGACCTGCTGGACCGCCTGATGATACCGGGACTGGACGTGGACCGCTGGGGAGGCAGCGTGAAGAACTTTGCCGGCATCGTGACCCTGTACATAGACGGACGCAAGGCGGACTTCCGCGAGGTGCAGAGCCTGCGACCGCGTGACGTGGAGAAAGTGGAATACTTCGAGGCACCGACCGGGAAATATGCCATGGATGTGGCGAGCATCAACTACATCACGAAGAAATATACCTCGGGAGGATACGTGTCGCTCGACGCACGGCAGACCATCGGCTACCTGCAAGGCGACTACAACGCCTCGATGAAGATAAACAAGGGGAACACCGCCTTCACCGTATGGGGCGGGCACAACATGACGCGCTATGAAGGATCGCGCACCGTGTCGGACGAGACCTACACCTTCCCCGACCAGTCCATAACCAAGCACAGCGAAACCACAGACGGCCTGCAACGCAGCAACCGGCAATACGCCCAAGCCAAAGTGAACAACCGCACCGATCGGCGCACGATGGAAGCAAAACTCGGCTTTGCCCGCAACGCCAACCCGGGAAGCTGGCAAACATCGCAAACCGTATATGACGAACATGATGATGGCAATTTGACCCGAAGCGAACAAAGCCAGCTGGGCATCAGTCCCAAAATGCAATTATATGGCAATTTCAAAATACAAGACAATCAAAGCTTGGAAACGAGTTTGGGCGGCCTTTATTCAAACACTCTCTATGAACGCAACTATGATGAAGGCAACTTCCACTCCTACACCCACGTGGATGAAGACTATTATCAATTCTCTGCGAACTTGAACTATGTATTGCAGATGAAAAGGCAGCAAAGTTTGGCCGTCCATCTTACATATGCCCATTCCATCAACTCGGCAAATTACACAGGAGACTATGACCAGTCCACCAAATATTGGTTTGGACATGCCAACTTACTTGCAGAATATGCAATCAAGTGGAAAAAACTTTCCATAAGTCTGAATGCCGGACTTGCCTCTGAACTCTATCAGTTGCGCGACAGGGATTTGACACGTAGTTTGTTGCCTCTTGGCAATATCAGATTGAGTTATCGTTTGACAAATAAGCAAATGCTTACATTTTACACCAGTGTAAGAAGCGTGCCTCCTTTTTTCACCTGGTTAAACCCGATTGAGCAGAAAGTGGATTCGTTCATGGTAAAGCGGGGCAATCCAGACCAACGATGGCTCATCATGAACAACAATAGGTTGAACTATTCTTTACAGGCTGGTAAGTTCAACATCAATGCGTTGGTTGCATTCCATTACAACTCAAACCTTCCTCTTTCTTATTATTTTGTTGAAAACGACAAGATAGTCAACAGTTACAGCAACGACATCAAAGGGAAAGAAGTCGATGCCTTGCTCAGTGTAACTTGGAAAGCTATCCCGAACTTGCAAATAAAAGCGGAAGGCTCTTATACGTATTTAAGTACTAAAGGCTTAATTTCATTCAGACATAATATATGGGAAGGAGTCCTGCAAATCAATTATTATTGGAAGTCGCTGGGAATAAATGCTTTCATTAAGACCCCAGTGCATTCAATGGATTTAAGTGCAGCGCATACGCAGGATGCGTTAAATTACGGCTTAAGCGTGAATTGGAGCTATCGAAACTGGTGGATAGAAGCAGGTGTAAACGCGCCTTTCACAAAAGACCGTTACAAACGATTTTTTTTCAACCTTTCGCCGGTGTACAGCTACGACAAGACCATCCACGACCGCACCTACCAGCAGACAGGCTGGGTGAAAGTGGCCTACAACTTTGACTTCGGTCGCAAAACCGCGAAGGACAAAGACCGGGTGAACACGAACATACAAAGCACGATATTGAAAGTGGAATAAAAAAGTGGAAAATTGTAAGGTTGAAAATGAAGTAATGTAAAGATACCCTTTAAAACCAAAAGCGAATTATAAAATGAGGAAGTATCTGATTCAGTTAATCATTTCCGTATGTTGTGGAATAGTCATTCCGCTCCATGCCCAGTACAGTTCCATTACCGGCAAGATAACCGATGAAAAAGCACAACCCTTGCCCTACGTCACCCTGCAACTCACCACGCCGGACACCGTGTTCATACAGGGCACTACCACTGACGAACAAGGGAGCTACAAACTGACGGAAGTGGGGCCGGGCGACTACCTGCTCTTCCTGTCGTCCGTCGGCTACGGGCAGAAGGCGTACCCGTTCCGACAAGAAAACAAAGACCGGGCATTGCCCGACATCATACTCAAAAGCAGCAGCGTGGCCTTGCAGGAAGTGGAGGTAAAAGCGCAGTCCATCGTGCAACTGGACGACCGCCTATTGGTGTTCCCCGAAAAACAGCAGGTGCGCCACTCCTACACGGGGTATGACCTGCTGGACCGTCTGATGATACCGGGACTGGACGTGGACCGCTGGGGAGGCAGCGTGAAGAACTTTGCCGGCATCGTGACCCTGTACATAGACGGACGCAAGGCGGACTTCCGCGAGGTGCAGAGCCTGCGACCGCGTGACGTGGAGAAAGTGGAATACTTCGAGGCACCGACCGGGAAATATGCCATGGATGTGGCGAGCATCAACTACATCACGAAGAAATATACCTCGGGAGGATACGTGTCGCTCGACGCACGGCAGACCATCGGCTACCTGCAAGGCGACTACAACGCCTCGATGAAGATAAACAAGGGGAACACCGCCTTCACCGTATGGGGCGGGCACAACATGACGCGCTATGAAGGATCGCGCACCGTGTCGGACGAGACCTACACCTTCCCCGACCAGTCCATAACCAAGCACAGCGAGACCGCCGACGGCCTGCAACGCAGCAACCGGCAATACGCTCAAGCCAGTGTAGAAAACCGTACAGACCGTCATACGTTGCAGGCCAAAGCGGGGTTTACCCGCAATGCCACTCCAGAAGATTGGCGAGAAATGAATACCACCTATTCAAACCACCCAGATGAGGATCTAAACACCCACAATGAACAAGAACAAATAGCAATTATGCCTAATTTGGATTTGTATGGTGATCTAAAAATAAAGGATAATCAACGCATAGAGATGCATTTGAATAATTCTTTTTCAAATACCCAATACAAACGTAGTTATGATGAAGGAGACTTTTACTCATATACCCAAGTGAATGAAAACTTCTACCGTTTCTTCGGATCGTTGAATTATACACTACAAATGAAGCAAAACCAAAGTTTAGCAATACATTTTTTCCAAAACTACGCGTTCAATTCCACACATTACGTAGGAGATTACAACCAACAAGCACAATATTGGCTAGACCAGTCCTTTTTATTTGGTGAATACGCAGTGCGCTTGAGAAAGAAATTCTCATTGAATGTGAATGTAGGTTTGTTGTGGGAACTATACCGATTAAAAGGGGGAAAAATAGACCACCATCCATCACCTATGTACAATATGCGTTTTACTTTCCAACCAACCACCAAGCAGACATTCATGCTTTATAGTGGCATGCAACAGATTTTGCCGAGTTTCCAGTGGATGAACCCTGTCGAGCAAAAAGTGGATTCCTTTATGGTAAAACGTGGCAACCCGAACCAAGATTGGTATACGTATTGGAACAATCAATTAAGCTATAATGTACAATTAGGCAAGGTTAATCTGAATGCAGCAACAGGATTCATATTAGCAACTATTCCATTCTCTTTTTATTTTGTGGAAGGTGATAATATAGTCAATACTTATAACAATGGAAACACAACAACACGTACAATTCTTTACTTAGGAATAACATGGAAACCAATGTCCAATTTGCACTTTAAAGCAAATGGAAACTATTGTTATCAACAAGGGAAAGGCTCATTGCCATATAAACACAATATATGGTTAGGTTCTCTACAGGCAAATTATTATTGGAAGTCATTAGGAATAAATGTATTTTTCAATAGTTCTCAACATGTAGTGGATTTGGATGCTATGCATACGTTATCCCCTTTCAAGTATGGTTTGAGTGTAAATTGGAGCTATCGCGGTTTATGGATTGAAGTAGGAACAAACAGCCCATTTTCGCGAGACTTGGCTCGCAGAAGCTATTTGGATGCCTTTCCCACGGTGTACAGCTACGACAAGACCATCCACGACCGCACCTATCAGCAGACAGGCTGGGTGAAGGTGGCTTACAACTTCGACTTCGGCCGCAAGACCGCGAAGGACAAAGACCGGGTGAACACGGACATACAAAGCACGATATTGAAAGCGGAGTGAGACTGAGGCAAGAAGTAAGAGGCAAGAAGTAAGAGGCAAGAAGTAAGAAGTAAGAAGTAAGAAGTAAGAGGCAAGAAGTAAGAGGTAAGAGGTAAGAGGTAAGGAGCAAGAAATAAGAAAATCTACGCTCATCTGCGAAATCTGCGGGAACAAAGAAAGTCTATCCGTGATATAATCTGTTTGGTCCGTGTCATCCGTGTGCCAATCTGAAATTTGAAATCTGGAATTTGAAATCTGTATATGGAACTTTACCGTCAAATCAGTATCAAGCCGCTGTCCACCTCGGGCGAGGAGGCGCGTTACCTGCTGTCGTGCGGCGGCCACCACTACGAGGCCAACGGGCTGGTGGTGGAACTGCTGCGCTCCTTGCAGGAAGAACCGGACCGCGAGGCGGCCATCGCCCGCTTCGTGCGCGGCCACGGGGCGGGCCGCTACACCCCGGAGCAGGTGGCGGAGGCCGTGGGGCGCACCATAGACCCCTTGCTGGAAGAGCAGGAGGAGCGCAAGACTTTCCTGTACCAGCGGGAATTGCTGTCGGCGGAAGCGGTGGACCGCTTCTCGGACCGGCTGGGCTTCCTGTTCCGCCTGCCGGTGATGCTGCCGGTGCTCGCATTGGGCGTGGCGGCGGACGTGTGGTTTTTCGCCACCACGGCCGACCTGCTGGAGTTCGACAACTACATGAACCTGTACACGGCGGTGGGCCTGTTGCTGTTCATGCTGCTGTCGTCGTTCATCCACGAGTTGGGGCACGCCTCGGCCTGCAAGCACTTCGGTGTGCGTCACGGGGGCGTGGGCTTCGGGCTGTACCTGAACTTCCCGGTGCTCTACACCGACGTGTCGGAGGTGTGGGCGTTGGGGCGCGGGCAACGCTGCGTGGTGAACGTGGCCGGGGTGTACTTCCAGGTGTACTGCCTGCTGGCGTTGCTGTGCGTGTACGCCGCCACGGGCAACGACCTGGTGCGCTACCTGGTACTGGCGTTGAACCTGGGGTTCCTGATGACGCTCAACCCGTTCTTCAAGTTCGACGGCTACTGGCTGGCCTCGGACCTGCTGGGCGTGCCCAACCTGCGGCAACGCTCGCGCGAGTGGCTGGGCTACGTGTGGAAGCGGCTGCGGGGGCGGACATCCCCGAAGCCCTACCTGCTCACCGTCCGCCGGGCGGAGCGGTACGGGCTACTGGTGTATTCGGTGGTGGTGAACGTGTTCATGGGTTATTACTTCCTGTGGGTCATCCCCAAGTTCCTGTTCGATTTCGTGAAGTCGTTCCCGGACGAGGTGGAGTCGCTCATCATCTACCTGTCCAACGGCGTGACACCCCCGTTCGCCCTGCTGCGCAACATCGGGTCGCAACTGCTGTTCCTGGCCTTGATCGCGTTCATGGCGGTGAACCTCGTCAGGCCGTGGGTGAGAAAGAAACGCTCCTCAAAAAGTACACGGAACACATAGCATAAACCCAAATCGGTCATTAGACCATTCTTTGAATATCTTTGCCTGCTTTCCGTCTTGTGACGGCGTTTTTTGCCGCCTTTCCTCTCGACATAGCCCGCTATGCCTTCGAGAAAAGCCGGCAAAAACCGCTCGCCACAAGAACAAAAATCAGACAAAGCCTAATGACCGATTTGGGATAAACGGACAATCATGGATTAGCCATCAGGCATATTTTAATGTTGCTGATAATCGGTGCAATCCGTGTGCGGTATTAATCAACTTTCAATTGTCAACTTTTCATGGTATTTAAGCGCAAAGCGACCTTGCAACTTCTGTTGTTGTGGGCGGTGTGGCTCATGGGGCTGTTCGACATGGATGACCCTTACGGGCTGAAGGCCGCACTGCTGGTGCTGTCCCTGCTGGTGTCGGGACGAAAAGAGCCTTTCCACCTGTCGGCAACGGACTTGGCCGTGGGGGCGGTGTGGCTGTACGGGATTGTGCGGTGCTTCACCGGCATCAACCCCCTGCAAGGCACGTACAGCGCGCTCGGCACGACCACTTGCTTCCTGTTTTACCTGGCCCTAAGGCGGCTCGGCGGGGAGCGGATGGCGGTGTTCCTGCGGGGGGCGTGCCTGCTCATGGGTGTGGCATTGCTGCTTTCGCTGGTGTCATTCGGCATGTTCCACCGCTCCGTGGGCGAGGCCGGGTTTGCGGACACTTACCCGCTGCGTTTCCTGTTCCGTCCCCTGGGCTACACCACCAATGCCTGGGCCACGGTGCTGCTGGCGGCGTTTGGGGTCATGGTGGCCGCCTTGGCTTCCGCACCGTCCACCCTCTGGCGGGGCGTGCTGCTGGTGCTGGCGGGCATGGACTTATTGGGCATCCTTTTTTCCTTTTCGCGCGGGGCTTACATCGCGGCGGGGCTGTGCCTGCCCTTCCTCGTGTGGGCGGCCAAGCCCCGCAAGCTCAAGGGGCAGTTGCTGGCCGTCACGGTTGCCGCCGCATTGGCCACCGGCCTGCTGTTCCCGCAGGAAACGCGGACGACGCTCCACATGCACGCCACCACCTCGCAGCGGCAGAGCACGGCAGGCCGTGTCCATGCCACGCAGGCGGCACTCGCTGTGTTTGCGGAGCGTCCGTTGTTTGGAGCGGGGACGGGCAGCTACACCTTGGCCGTGGACAAGGCCTTGTTCCAGGACAGCACCGCCTCCTATACCTCCTACGCTCCGAACATGCCGGTGCAATGGGCAATTGAGAAGGGCGCGTCCGGGCTGTTGTTGTACGTGGCACTGGGCGTGGTCATGTGCCATGCCGTGTGGCGGGGGCGCAGAGACCCGGTGGTACTCGCGGCGGGTGTCACGCTGGCCGCCCTGTTCGTGAAGGAACTCAGCCTGTCCACCCTCACGCTGACACCGCCCGGCATGTTGCTTTGTTGCGTGCTGCTGTGCCTGGTGCAGGGACAAGGAGGAGCGGGAGACCATCGCGCAGCACGCGCCATCCGCCTGCGACGCCTGCTTGCACTGCCGGTCGCCGTATGCCTTGCTTCCATCGTGCTTATTGCCTGGCACGCCCGTGAGGAGCGCAACACCCAAGCCTGCATGGGGCAACTGGAACGGGGCGACTACGAGGAAGCCTTGCAATGTCTGGAGAAAAACGGCTCCTCCGTCCCTAACTTGATGAACAAGGCCGTGGTGTGCATGGCCCTCTACCAGGTGGATGCCGACACCGCCGTCTTGCGCGAGGCAGAACAATCCCTGTGCCGCTTACGGCGGAAGGCCGGGGAGGACGTGCAGGTGGAATACATCTCCGCCCAATGTGCTTACCTGCGGGGCAAGCGGGAAGAGGCACTGAACCGAATGGGGGAACTGGCCAACGCCTATCCCCGCAATGCCCAATTCCATGCCGCGCTGGCTCGCTGGCATTATGCCTCAGGGCAAAAGGGAATCGCTCTCAAAGAGTGGGTCGCTGCCGTGCAATTGCACCCATCCTTATTGGCTACGACCGACTTGGAAAGGCTGGCTGCATCCGACCTTGTGTTTTACCGGTCGTTAGTACGGGAAATCATGGCGGATAAGCCCGCTTTGGATGCCCCGCCAGCCGCTTCGGCCCGTTATGGCTACCTGGCCTACCGGTGTGGGGAGGAGGCCGTGGCCGGAAAGTATTTGGAACAGGCATTGGCAGGACTGCCCAACCTGTCCACCCCGTGGCTTTTGCTGGGGCGCATTTACAGCAAGCAAGGGCGGCACGAGGAAGCGGCTGCGTGCCAAAAGAAGCATCGCCTGCTCACCCGTGGCGCATTCCAACCGCGGGGAATGGAATATGACGAGGACACGGATGCCCCACATTCAGCCGAACAAGAGTTGTGTGTCTTTTATTTGTATAAATTCAAAAACTGGTATAGGAGCACCTGCGCCTTGGAGGCGATGATGCCCTCCACTACTTCCCATTGACCCATTCTTCCGTTATACCGCATGAAAATTTCCAGTATAAGTATATTGGAAATCTTTTCTTTTTATCCACCCTGCCCCCCCCGGGGCTGGTAAACAACAAAAAAGAGCGCAAAGGGCGCGGAGGAGTGATGGACTCCTGGGCGGCCTTTGCGCTCTTTGCGGTTGATGCACTCCCTTGGGGGTTATCCTTTTATCAGGCTGTGCCCGGTCATCTCGGCGGGTTGCCCGATGCCCATGACGGCGCACAGGGAGGGTGCCACGTCGGCCAGTATGCCGTCTTCCACGGTCACTCCCGGGCGGTCGGTGACGTACACGAAAGGCACGGGGTTGAGTGAGTGGGCGGTGTTGGGCGTGCCGTCGGCGTTGAGGGCGTGGTCGGCGTTGCCGTGGTCGGCGATGATGAT
>CALUML010000050.1 GCA_944321745.1 uncultured Bacteroidales bacterium | reverse complement strand
ACGTTCTCCACGCGCGGAAACAGCCGTCGAAGGTGGCCGACAGCGAGAGCCCTTTGTAGGACACGGTGGTGTACAGTCCGAAGGTGAAGTCGGGGTAGTTGTTGCCGATGATGTCGCGGTCGTCTTCCGTGATTTGCCCGTCGCCGTTCACGTCTTTCCATTTCACGTCGCCTATGAACACTTCCTCGTAGTTGTTCACCGCCGGGCCGAGCAGTTCGTAGCCTTCCTCGCCCTGGTGCTGCTTGTCGATGAGGATGTTGTCATAGTCCTCCTTCGTGATAATCCCTTGCGACACCATGCCGTAGTACGAGCCGATGGGTTCGCCGTTGCGGGTGATGTGGGTGATTTGGCTGCGCTGCGCCTTTTCTATCACTTCGTCCTCCAGCCCCATCACCTTGTTGCGGTTGAGCGACACGTTGAAGCCCATGTTCCACTTCCAGTTCTTTCCGGCCAGGATGGCGCCGTCCACTTGCAGGTCGAAGCCGTGGTTGTACACCCGCCCGTCCTCCATGTTGGTCCAGTAGCTGGTGCCGCCCGTGAAGGCCGAGGTGGTCATCTGGTAGAGCAGGTCGCGTGTCACGCTGTAGTAGTAGTTGCCCGTGAGGCGCAGGCGGTTGCGGAAGAAGCCGAGGTCAAGCCCCACGTTGGTTTGCCGGGTGGTTTCCCACGACAGCTCCTGGTCGGTGAAGCCGCTCGGGTAGTAGGCGTTGACCACCTCCGAGCCGAATACGTAGTACGTCTGCGCCATGTTGGCTATGTGCCGGTAGTTGCCGATGTTGTTGTTGCCGCTCACGCCCCAGCTGGCCCGCAGCTTCATGGACATGAAGTCGGCCGCCGGGCTGAAGAAGTCTTCCTCGGACACCGTCCACCCCGCCGACACGGAGGGGAAGTAGCCCCAGCGGCTGTCGCGCCCGAAGCGGGAACATCCGTCCGCCCGCATGGACACCGACAGGTTGTAGCGGTTGTCGTAGGTGTAGATGGCGCGTCCGAAGTAGGACATGAGCGACCACGCCGCGCGGTCGGTCGTGGCATCCGTGTCGCCCAGCTCGCCGCCCGCCCCGCTTATTTCGGGGATGCGGTCGCTCTCGAAGTTCTTGCCGTTGGTGTCGATGTTGTCGTACACTTTCGTCTGCATGGAGTATCCCGCCACGGCGTTGATGGTGTGCTTGTCGGCCAGCGTCTTGTTGTAGTTGAGCGTGGCTTCGAGCAGCCATTCCGTGTTGTAGTCACGGTCGTTGCGGGCGCGGGCCAGGTTGTCGTAATCGCCCGGGTCGTAGTTGGACGAGCCCACGTCGCCGCCGTTGCGGTAGTAGCGGTATATCTGGTCGTTGATGACCAGCCCGCCGGTCACCTTGGCCAGCAGCCCGTCCAGCACCTGGTAGCGCAGCTCGGTGCCGAACGAGCTGCGGTTGCGCTTGTAGAACTGCTGGTTGTAGTGCGCCATGGCCAGGGGGTTCTCGAAGGCCACCGTGCCGTAGTTGCGCGTGTTCTCCTGCGACTGGCCCACGGCATACGAGCCGTCGTCTTCATACACCTTGTACTGGGGCAGCCCCATGAGGGCGTTGAGCACCAGCCCGTCGTTGAAGGCCAGGCCGTCCGACCGCACGGTGCGCTCGTTCACGTAGCGCAGGGCGGTGTTCACGCCGATGGAGAACCGCTTGGTCACGTCGATGTCCATGTTGAGCCGCCCGTTGAGCCGCTTGTGGTTGCCCGGGGCGATGATGCCGTCCTGGTCGAGGTAGCCCAGGCTGAACATGTAGCGGAAGCCTTCCCGCCCGCCGGTCACGCTGAAGTTGTGGCGCATCATGCCCGCGTTGGTGAACAGCGCGTCCTGCCAGTCGGTGTCATATTTGGAGTTCATGATGTCCGGGCACAGCAGCATGTAGATGTTGGCATCGTTGGCCAGGCGGGTGTCGTTGTCGTCGTTGTAGTGCCGGGCCATCTGGGCCAATATCTCGTCGGACGTGTTGCCCGATATGATGCCCTGCACCCGCAGGTGGTCCAGGTAGTTGTTGGTCGCCCCCTCGATGTGCAGCTGGCGCAGTTCGGAGGCGTTCATCAGGTCTATCTTTTTCAAGATGCCTTGGCGCGAATACTGGAAGTCGTATTCCACCTTGGCCTTGCCCGCCTGGCCGCGCTTGGTGGTGATGAGCACCACGCCGCCCGCCGCCCGCGAACCGTAGATGGCCGCCGAGGCCGCATCCTTTAAAAACTCAATGGAGGCCACGTCTTCGGGGTTGATATAATTGTCCGATGCCGGGAAGCCGTCGATGACATACAGGGGTTCGGCCCCGCTGTACACCGAGTTGACCCCGCGTATGCGGATGGTGGAAGATGCGCCCGGCGCACCCGATGTCTGCTTGATTTGTACGCCCGGCGTGTGTCCCACGAGGGCTTGCTCCAACGTGCTGCGGCTCAGGTTCAATTCATCGGACTGCACGCTGGCGATGGCGCCCGTGAGGTCGCGTTTGCGCACCGTGCCGTAGCCGATGACCACCAGCTCGTCCAGCGTCTCGGCGGATTCTTCCAGCACGATGTGCAGGTCGCTTGCCGGGCCGTCGATGCGCACGGTTTCCGGTTCGTAGCCGATGTACGAGATGGTGAGGGTGGCGGGCGCGGTCACATCCATGCTGAAGCGGCCGTCGAAGTCGGTGGCCGCCCCTTGTCCGGTTCCTTGTTCCTGGATGGTTGCTCCGATGATGGCTTCCCCTTGGCGGTCGGTCACCTGGCCGCTTACCCGGGCGGTGCCGTCGGTCTGTGCCGCAGCTGGTGCCGTGCCAAGCAGCAAGGCGCAGCACAAGGCCTGCCAGGCGGCCGTGCGCCCGAGGGATTGGAATAGGCTTGTCAATTTCATTTGTCCGTATTTGTTTTGTGTTAAGCGTTGGGTGGGGCTGGGGGCAATCCCGGCAGGTGTGCGGCTGCAGTCCGCAACGGGCGGTATGCCCGGCTCCGAAAAACCGCTGCAAAAGTATCCGGCTGCGGTTACAAAGTTGTTGCCGGGCGATTATCCTTTCGTGAAAGCCGTGTACGGGCATCGTGCAGGCGGTGCAACCTGGTGTGGGCTTGCCGGTTGCTTCCTGCCATCCCGGGGCGGTGCGTGCGGTTTTGTGCGGCAGCTGTTGCGGGAATGTTGCCGTGTGGTTGTTTTTGGGTGAAGAAACGGTTGCGGGGTTGCCGGGCTGCCATAGCCCGCCGTTGTTACGAAACGGTTGCCGCGCGGTTGCTTTTTGGAGAAGATGCGGGGGGCGGAATGAATATCCGCAATTTGCCAACAGGCCGTTTATATTAGACAATATAATATCAGGAGAGAGAGTAGAGACAAGGCATGCCTTGTCTCTACAAGGAGGATAGGACAGGTGCATTTTTTCTGTGGCGTGTAGAGACAAGGCACGCCTTGTCTCTACAAGGAGGATAGGACAGGTGCATTTTTCCCGTGGCGTGTAGAGACAAGGCATGCCTTGTCTCTACAGCAAAAAGGCACGGAGAGATACACCTCTGTGCCTTTGTGGTTTATGTTTTTTATTCCGTAGATTGTGCCGTTGGGATGTGCGGATATTCATGTGAAGCGGCGGAGGCAGCCGTGTCTTAGAACACGTATTCTACCCCGGCTTGCAGGTTGAGCGACACCTGGCGGCCATCGTCTCCCTGCCACAGCGGGAAGGGCGAGGCCACGGGCTGGTGCGTGGGGTATAACGACTGGTAGCCGACACCCGCCCCGACGGTGAGCGCGAGGTGCTGCCCGATGCGGAAGGCGGGCGCGAATAGGTAGTCGGCACCCCATGCCGCCTGTCCTTCGGCATCGTACAGGGACGAGGCGGTGACTTCCTGCCGCAGGTCGAGCCAGCGGGTGCAGGGGATGCGTACCCCGATGCCCGCTTCGGCCACCGCGCCGCCTATGCGGTGGTTGTAGCCCGCGCCGAGGATGCCGTAGAGGTGCCGCCCGCCCGAGCGGAAAGCCAGCAGGGCCGACCCTGCCGCGTCGTATTGCAGGCCGAGGGTCATCACGCCGTCCTTCACGATGTTGACCAGCCCCAGCGTCCAGTCGCTGCTTTCGGCTACGTTGACTATCCCAATCTGCACGCCGCGCACCTGCCCGGCCACGTTGTACAGTCCGGCCAGCTGCACGCCGTGCACGTCGCCCGCGTGGTTGGCGGCTGCCGCCAGCTGCAAGCCCCGGAGGCCGCCCCGCGCCACGTTGTACAGTCCGGCCAGTTGCACGCCGCGCATGTCGCCCGCGTGGTTGGCGGCTGCTGCCAGTTGCATGCCCCGGAGGCTGTCGCGCACCGTGTTCACTACGCCTGCCACGGCCAGGCCGGTGGCCGCTCCGCGCACGTGGTTGCTGAAGCCTGCCACTTGTACGCCGGTGGCATCGCCGCGCACCACGTTGCTCAGTCCTGCCACGGCCAGCCCGCGCTCGCCGCCGGAGATGCCCACGGTGAGGTTCACGGACACGTAGTTGGTGTACTCACGTTCCAGCGGGCCGTTGGTGCCCAGCCGGGGGCAGAAGCTGAATTGGAACGCGGAGGTTTTGTCGTCGCGGGCGGTCGTGCCGTCCGAAGCTGCGGCGGGCACCGTGGCCAGCAGAAGCAGCAGGAGGAGAGATGTCGGTTTCATGTATAATTTCAAATTTCAGATTCCAAATTCCAGATTGGGGGAACGCGAATGAACGCAAATAACGCGAATGAACGCAGGTTTTATTTGCCCGCAGATTGCGCGGATGGACGCAGATTTCCTTCTTCTTGCTTCTTGCCCAATTGACGCGGACGGGTACATCCCCTCCTTCCCGATTGCATCGGGACAAGTTTCCGGGGCTTGGGGAGGCTTCCTCTGTCCGTAGGGCGTTGCCCTACGCTGAACGCCACAAGGCCGTTGGCCTTGGGTTTTCCTTCACCCT
The DNA here is from genome assembly GCA_944321745.1 of uncultured Bacteroidales bacterium. Taxonomy (GTDB): domain Bacteria; phylum Bacteroidota; class Bacteroidia; order Bacteroidales; family Paludibacteraceae; genus QVMH01. Next base: position 9,055 of record CALUML010000050.1, on the reverse strand, counting down.
TTCATCCTTTATACTTTCCCCTTTTCCCTTCTTTTTTCCGTAGTACTGGAATTTTATTTTCGTCCCTACGGAAATATGGCCGCGTGGTAACGGAATTTCCGCCATGGCATCCTTCGGGGAGCTTCCGGAGCAGGTAGCCGCCACGGCATGGCGGGGCAAGCTGTGTTACGTTTCCGCTTGCAAAAGTACCTAAAAACCGCTTGTCGTTCAACTTTGTTTGACGAACGGGGGCGGCGGATTGACGAAAATGGGGCTTCTGTGGACTTGGTGTGGCGTGGATGGTATTTTGTTGTATCTTTGCAACTATGAATGTGCAAGCAAGCAAATCCCTGTATCGGCTCGTCATGGTGGGGCTGTGGGTGGCGGTCGTCTTCATCCTGTGGTTGCAGCGTGCCCATGACGCGGGTGCGGCGGGCGCGGCGGTTTTCATCGTCTGTATCTTCATCCCCACCATCGCCGAGGTGCATGTGCTGAGCAACGTGGTGCTGCCCCGCACGGGGCGGGCGGTGGCGTTTGGCGGCTGGTTCGTGCTCGGCACGCTGCTTACGGCCTTGGCGTGGGGCGGCATCATCGCCCTGTTGCGCCGGGCCGAGGGGTGGCCGTTGTGCGCCGGGCTGGACTTGGTGAGCACCGGGGGCAGCTACTGGCAGGACGTGCTGTTTTCGCTGCCCTCCATCGTGGTGTTCAACCTGGGCTTCTGCGGGCTGAGGTTGTATTTCGCGCAGCGGGGTGTGTGGGACGATCCTGCCCCCGCCGCCGGGGAGGACGCCCCGGAGCCTGCCGGGATGCGGATGACGGGCGACACGATATTTGTCAAGGAAGGGGAGTCGCTGCTCCAGGTGCGGGTGGACGACATATTATACATAGAGGGGATGCAGAATTACGTGCGGATACACACCGCGCGGCAGACCGTCACGACCTTGCAGACACTCACCGCGCTCGAGGGGATGCTGCCCGCCGACGTGTTTTTCCGCACGCACAAGTCGTACATCGTGAACACGGACAAGATAGAACGCGTGTGGAGCAACCGCCTGCTGGTGGGCGGCGAGGAACTGCCCCTGTCGCCGGGCAAGAAAGGCGAACTCTTCTCCCGCTTCATCGACGGGCGGCTGGTGAGCAAGTGAGGACAGAGGCAAGTACCTTCATTCGCGCTATTTGCGTCATCCGCGTTCCCCCAGTCTGAAATCTGAAATCTTGAAATCTGGAATTATAGGATATGGAAGACAAGGAAATACAATTGGAAGAATCGCAGTTGCTGATAGATGCGAAGTCGCGCACCATCGTCATCAAGCTATACGAGAAGGACGGCGAGCGCAACCTGGCCCTGACGGGTTCGCCCGAGCTGATGGCGGCGGCGGGCATGGAGATTGCGGGCATCGAGCTGCCCCTCATCATGCCGCACGACACCATGCTGGAGATAGGCCGCGCCTTGGGGGGCGTGCTGTACAAGGTGTGCATCTACGACCTGGTGGATGGCAAGCTGCGCGCCCGCCTGCACATGCTCACTTCCGAGGGTGAGGAGCGCACGGTGGAAATGAACGTGAGCACGGCGTTGGCCTTGGCCTTGAAGGGCGAGATGTTCCTCACCACGTACGAGTCGGTGTTCGAAAAGGACATGGACGTGCGCCAGCGGAAGATAGACTGGTTCGACCTGGACGAGAGCTTCGTGCTGGGTATGCTCAACAGCGCGCCCGATGCCTACTACGAGCAGTGCTCGCCGGACGACCTGAAACGCTACCTGGACAAGGCCGTGGAGTCCGAGGACTACATGCTCGCCGCCCGCCTGCGGGAGCTGATGAAGAAGCGGGAAGAAGGGGGTGGTACGCCAAGACGGAAAGACGCAAAGGAATAAACCCCAACCGGCCATTTGCTGTTATCCATCCGTGTGTTTAAATCCTTCGCGTCTTTCCGTCTTGGCGTACCAATCAATCTGTGCTCAATCATTATACCGCTGCGTCACGGTGAGGATGTTGCCCACGCGGGTGGCGTAGTGGCGTTTGAGGTTTTCCTTGGAGGGGTTGCTTGCGGAGGCGGCCATGCCGTAGCTGCTGAGGTCGAAGCGCGAGCCGCACTTTTCGCACACGGCGTAGATGCCCGTTGAGTCGGGCCACACGCGCACGTCCGGGTCCAATTCGTTGGGGCAGCACATGTCGTAGGCCTGATATTCCACGCCGCTCAGGTTGTCGGGGTTCGCCGACGGGGCGGCATACACCAGCACGCCCCCGTAGCCGGTGGCCCGCACCCAGTTGTCGCGGTTCTGCTGCGTCACGTTGATGTCGTCTTTGGTGAAGCATTCGCTGAAGCCTATCCCGTTGAGGTGGGGGTAGTACACGGGGATGTTGACCTGTATGTACACGAACGCATCGGGCACGGACGAGTAATGCCCCCGCCCCTCGCATCCTGCCAACAGCCCCAGCAGGGCGGCGGCCACGGCGTATGTCCAGCCCCGCTTCATGCTCCTTGTTCTCCTATCAGCCACAGTTCTTCGTCGGTAAACGACAGGTTGTCCAGCGTGGCCATGTTGCTTTGCAGCTGTGCCAGCGAGCTGGTGCCCACGATGACCGAGCACACCGCCTGGTCGCGCAGGCACCATGCCAGGGCCATTTGCGCCAGCGTCTGCCCCCGGTAGGCGGCCAGGTCGGTCAGTTTCTTCACCTTTTTGATGACTTCGGGGGTTACTTCCTCACGCTTCAGGTGCCCGTAGGGATGGGCGGCGCGCGAGTCGGCGGGTATGCCGTTGAGATACTTGTCGCTCAGCAGGCCCTGTGCCAAGGGCGAGAAGCCGATGAAGCCCATGCCCTGCTCGGCCGCCAGGGGCAGGATGTCGTGCTCCACGGCGCGGTTGAAGATGTTGTACCGCCCTTGGTAGACGAGGCAGGGCGTGCCGTTGTCGTGCAGGATGCGGCAGGCCTCGCGGGCTTTGTCCTCCGGATATTTGGAGATGCCCACGTAGAGGGCCTTGCCCTGCCGCACCATGTCGCTGAGCGCGCCCATGGTTTCCTCCAGCGGGGTATCAGGGTCGTAGCGGTGCGAGTAGAAGATGTCCACGTAGTCCAGCCCCATGCGGCGCAGGCTTTGGTGCAGGCTGGCGACGAGGTATTTGCGTGAGCCGCCGTTACCGTAAGGGCCGGGCCACATGTCGTGCCCCGCCTTGGTGCTGATGACCATCTCGTCGCGGTGCGAGGCGAAGTCCGTCTGCAGCAGCTTGCCGAAGTTCGTCTCCGCGCTGCCGTAGGGCGTGCCGTAGTTGTTGGCCAGGTCGAAGTGCGTGATGCCCTGGTCGAAGGCGTAATGCAACATGCGGGCGGCCTCCCGGGGGTCGTCCACGTCGCCGAAGTTGTGCCACAACCCCAGCGACAGGCGGGGCAATTGCAGCCCGCTGCGTCCACAAAAGCGATAGTCCATATGATTGAGCAATGACCCCCAACCCCCTGAAGGGGGATTTGGGCAGTCCTCTTGGGGGTTAGGTTTTTAAAAACATCGTGATATTCGCGTCATGTGCATCCCCAATAGCCCCCTTTAGGGGGTTGGGGGTTTAAAATTCCACTTTCGGGGCTTGTGCCGCTTCGGGCAGGGCTTCGAAGTAGGGTTTCTGTTCGAATCCGAACATGGAGGCCAGCAGGTTTTTCGGGAAGCGGCGGATGGCCGTGTTGTAGGCTTTGGCTTCGGTGTTGAAGCGTTGGCGTTCCACGGAGATGCGGTTTTCCGTGCCTTCGAGTTGCGCTTGCAGTTCCAGGAAGTTTTGGTTGGCCTTCAGGTCGGGGTACTTTTCCACCGTGACCAGGAGCCGTCCCAATGCCTGGGTCAGTTCGCCCTGCGCGGCCTGGTACTGTTGCAAGGCCTCGGGCGTGAGCTGGTCGGCGTTGACGGTGGTCTGCGTGGCACGGGCGCGGGCCGAAACCACCCCTTCGAGCGTTTCCTGCTCGTGTTCGGCGTAGCCCTTGACGGTGGCCACCAGGTTGGGGATGAGGTCGGCGCGGCGTTGGTACTGGCTTTCCACGTTGGCCCATTGGGCGGACACCTTTTCTTCGGCCGTTACCAGTCCGTTGTACCCGCTGATGGCCCACAAGCCGAGGAGCACGGCTATGGCAACGATTGCGATAATAGTGATGTTCTTTTTCATATTCTAATATATTTCAAATTTCATATTTCAGATCGGGTCGTGAACAATGCAAATTGCATGAGTGTTTCTTGCCAGCGGTTTTCGCATGTAGAGACAAGGCATGCCTTGTCTCCCCTTTCTTCCACAAAAAATCCTTGTGTTTTGTTCTATATTGGGTGTTGTGAGACAAGGCATGCCTTGTCTCTACACCGTCCGCAGGGGTTTACCATCCACCCGTGGCACCGCCCCCGCCGGACGAGCCCCCGCCGAAGCTGCCGCCCCCCCCGGAACCCCCCCCGCAGCCACCCCCCCCCCCCTGCCACCCCCGCCCCCCCCCCCCCCCCCACCGCCCCCCCCCCCCGCCCCCCCCCCGCGCAGGATGCTGCCCATCATCAGCGCCCCGGCCACGTCGGCCCGGCTGGTGCGTTGCAGGCGCGGCAGCTTGGTGTTGTGGTGTTCCTCGTAGCCGCAGAATTTGCAGCGGAAGGTGGTCTGCTCCACTCCCGTGCTGAGGTAGGTGGGTGCGACGAGGGTGCGTTTCCCCGTCCGGATAAAGGCCTTCGTGCCACACCGGGGGCAGGGTGCGTAGCTGCTCGGCTGGTCCAGCGTGAGCACGGCGGTGTTGTGGCAATGGTCGCACAGGAACACGTCGTAGTCCACCGCGCTGAGCTGTTCCTCGAACTGCTGGGCGAGGCTGAGGTATTGGTCTTCGTCTTTTTCGGAGAGGATATGCATCTGTCCCCCGCACACCTCGCACGGGATGGGGGCGCGGCGCAGGCGGCGCATCTGCCAGCGGGCGTAGAGGTTGGCGGGCAGGGCCATGAGCGGCGCGGGCAGCACCAGCAGGGCGTATTCCGCCCGCATCAGGAGCAGCACGGCCAGCAACGCCGCACCCGGCAGCACCACCGCCATGATGCTGATGACCCCGGCCTTTTGCGCTTTCAGTGCGTGGTAACGCGCCACGTTGTTGGGCAGCCGCGGGTTGTGCTTCACGGCGCGTACCAGGTTGTGCATCCACATGAGGGCTGCGAGCATGAGCACCAGATACGCCCCGATGGCTATCGGCACGGCCACGCCCCAGTCGACGGGCTCTTCTTGCGGCACGGCCACGGGTTCTTCGCGCAGGATGGAGGCCGCATGGCGCACCCCGGCCAGCATCCCGGCATCGTAATCGCCCTGGCGGAAGTGGGGCAGCATGTCCTGCTGGATAATCCTCATGCACAACGCGTCGGGCAGCACGCCTTCGATGCCGTAGCCCGTCTCGAAGGTCACCTTGCGCTGGTCGGGCACCAGGAGGACGAGCAGGCCGTTGTCCGCCCCCGCCTTGCCGATGCCCCACGCCTCGAACAGGCGCACGGCGAAGTCCTTGATGTCATCCTGCCCGATGGACTGCACGGCCACCACCGCCACCTCGGCCTGCGTCTCGGCCTCCAGCGACCCGATGATGCCGTTGAGCGCACGCACGGTGGCGGGGCTGAGCACCCCGTCCGGATTGCTCACGTAGTTCGAGGCATCGTGCCGGTTAGGGCGCGGCACGCTCTCCACCGTGTAGGGCGCAGCCCCCGCCAGGAGCGGGAGGAGCAGGAAAAGGAAGGAGAACAGGCGGTTCATGGGCACGGGCTATTGGGTTTGGAAATCGTGCAGTTCCACCCGGAAGATGAGGGTGGTGTAGGGGGGGATGGGGCTGCTGCCTTCCTCGCCGTAGCCCAGCTCCTGCGGGATACGGAACTCGTAGATGGCGTTTTTCCTCATCATTTTCAACCCTTCGGCAAAGCCGGTCACCACGCCGGAGACCGACAGGGCGACATTCTCCCCGCTGTCAAACTCGTTCCCGTTGAAATACGTGCCCCTGTAGGTGACGAGCACGGCACTTTTGCTGCTGGGCTTCAAGTCGCCTATGCCGTCGTAAATGACCCGGTAAAGCAGCCCGCTTTCGGTGGCCTGCCAGCCTTCGTCGTTTTTGTGCTGTTCGTACCAACTTTGGTTGATATACTTCCAGTCCAGGTACTTGTCCCGCTCGCAGGACGAGAACGCAAAAGCGGCCAGCAGCACGGCGGCCAGCAAGAGACGTGAGGTATGATGTTTTATCTGTAGCATGTTCGGGAAGATGTTTTGCGCAAAATGCACTAATGAACATGCAAAGCTACGGTTTTTCTTCCGAATGGACAGCAAAGGTTTAAGTACCTTAACGTTTCAGTCAATGTTTGAAAAGCAGGTCGCGGTACTTCACCGCCACATAAATACCCACAATCAAAACCCCCACGCCAACGGCTCCGATGAAATAAACCAATCCCATGATTATTGTTCTTTTCTGTTTAAAATTTTGTATAAAAGGAATGCAACCGCGCAGCATGTGGCAAATACCAAGCTGCCTATGACATAAAGCCAAACGCGGTTAATGTCTTCCGACACCACACTGGCCAAAATGACACCGGCAAATACCAATTTTGCAATGTCTAATATGAAATCTCCGGCTTTTTCCTTTATATCCATTTCCATTGTCCATATTGACGGACAAACTTACGCATTCTCTTTGAGAAAAACAAATTTGCATCATTATGGTTTAACCGCAATGGTTTAAGTCAAATCAGACAAGGCCTAATGAACCGATTTGGGTTTAATGCCCCAAGCCTTGTAGTCCTCGGCCTTTGAAGGTGGCTTGCATTATTCCCGTTTTTTTGTTTCAGGAAAGTTTATGAAAGTTTAACTCCATGTGGCGGCATGTAGGGGTGACGCTTGCCCGGTCTTCGGGTAAAATCATGGGCTTGTCATCTTATGCTGTGCCCGTTTGGTGGGAGACAAGGCATGCCTTTTCTCTACATACCGCCTTTATATGGAGAGGTTTACCCTTTATGTTGAAGGGGTCTTACCCTTTTAGGCAAAAGGGTCTCACCCTTTTTAGGCAAAAGGGTTGTACCCCTTTTAGGCAAAAGGGTCATACCCCTTTAGGCAAAAGGTTCTTACCCCTTTAGGCAAAAGGGTTGTACCCCTTTAGGCAAAAGGTTCTTACCCCTTTAGGCAAAAGGGTCATACCCCTTTTAGGCAAAAGGTTCGTACCCCTTTAGGCAAAAGGGTTGCGGTTTTTTAGCGAGTGGTAAAGCCCCCTTTAGGGGGTTGGGGGTGTCCTTCTTAGGGGGTTGGGGGTGTCCTTCTTAGGGGGTTGGGGGTGTCTCTTTTAGGGGGTTGGGGGTGTCCCTCTTTAGTGGATTGGGGAGGCTATTGAGCCGAGAAAGCTAGGAAACAGGACGCTTCCGGCAGGAGTTACGGACAATAATTTGTATTGACACTGCAAATATACAGCATTAAATGGAATTGTGCAAATGCCGGATGGGGCGATTGGGCGCAGTGGGGTAGGGGGACGATGTGTTTTGCATTCGGCAGGTGCGAAAGAAGGCAAATGCGAGGAAATAAAATCCGACAAAAAACATGGAAAAGAGTGGGTTTGTCCGATTTTGTCGTATCTTTTCTTTGCGAGGCATACGCTCGCAGAAGCCCCGACGCGGGTCAGTGGGCGGGTGCGGACATAATTTATAAAAGCGTTTATCTGACGCTTGTTCTTGACTTACAGAAATCTGGCAGTTTCTAAATCGGAGTTCAAGAATGAGTCAACGATAGATGTCTTCGGGTGTGATTATACCTGTCGCAGGGTGCGCTTCGGCGTATCCCGTTGCGACATATTGTCATGCGTGGGGCTTCTGCGTTGCTCGTTTCACTCCGATGGGCACATGCCAGAGCCTCTGTAAGCGGAACGAACAACAGGTAACGGTTCTCACGCTTTTTTTTGTTTCATGACTAAACGCTGATGAGGAGAACCCGGAGGCACCGTTAAAAATTATGAACACAGATGGTTATTATCACTATCATGTGAAGTTTGAGTATAAGAATGAGTCTTATACTTGTGAGTTCTTTTCTACGGCAAAAATCACCCCGCAGACCGACAAGCTGGCAGCCTGGGGCATTGCCGATGATGCAATCAAAGAAAGAATGCAAACAATCCCCGATCGTCACCAAGGGGTTTATCCGCATTCTATTATGATCACGGGAGAATTTGGCACCCTTGTTGTCGATGAATAACAATGCCGTGAACGAATTATCCTGAAAAAAGGATGCCGGGGCAATGCCACCGGCATCCTTCCTCTCATTGGAGATGATGCCCGCAAGCACCCCTTGCCGGGCATCGTCCTCCTTTTGTATTTTTTCCAACAATCATTTTTAAAGCAACAAAACAATGAAAAAAGCAATTTTATGGATGGCCGCCCTTAGCATGGTGGCCTTGCAGTCGTGCAGGCAAATATACTCCGGCCAATGCGGTGCGAACGGCAGCGAATTAACTTGGACACTGAATGATGACGGCACACTGGTTATTGAAGGCCAGGGAGCGATGGAAGATTGGGGTTTGGGTGAGACACCCTGGTATGAATACAGAGGAGACATTCGAGCCGTTGTAATAAAGGATGGCGTGACGAGCATAGGAAAGCGTGCTTTTTACAGCTGCTTCAACCTGTCCTCGGTAGTCCTCCCCGAAAGCGTGACGAGCATAGGGGTTCAAGCTTTCCAAAACTGCACGAGTCTGTCCTCAATAACCTTCCCCGAAGGTCTGACGAGCATAGGGAGCTTTGCTTATTTTAACTGCACGAGCTTGACAACTATAATGATAAAAGCACCTATACCTCCCGATATTGATGGAACTAATTTTGGTGGAGTGAACGGGTCCATCCCGGTATATGTACCGGCCAGCAGCATCGATGCTTACCGCAACAGTGAGTGGGGAAGGACATTCAGTAACATCCAGCCTATGTGATGCCTCACACTCCCCAATCACCCCCAACCCCCTAAAGGGGGCTATGTGTGCAACGGGTAGAGGCGTAGCGTATTCAACCCAAATCGGTCATTGTATATTATTTAATCGTTATACATTTGCATAAAGTTTCAACATCAAAGTGTGGAATAAGA
>CALUML010000049.1 GCA_944321745.1 uncultured Bacteroidales bacterium | reverse complement strand
AGAGCTTCTACCGCCACTACCGCCTGTCGGCCCGGCAACACGTGGTGGCGCACTTCAACGAATGGCAGACCTCCTTCGGCATCTATTACATCAAGGAATACCTGCCCGAAGTGGCAACCCTGTTCACCACGCACGCCACTTCGATAGGCCGCTCCATCGCGGGCAACAACAAGCCGCTGTACAACTACCTCAACGAATACAACGGCGACCAGATGGCCTGCGAGCTGAACATGGTGTCCAAGCATTCCACCGAAAAGACCGCCGCCCACGTGGCCGACTGCTTCACCACGGTGAGCAACATCACGGCCGTGGAATGCGCCCAGCTGCTGGAAAAAGCCCCGGACGTGGTGACTCCCAACGGATTTGAGGACGACTTCGTGCCGAAAGGACGCACGTTCACGCAAAAAAGGAAGGAGGCGCACGACCTGCTGAGGCGGGTGGCCGAGACCCTCTTCGGCTACCGGCTGGACGACAACGCCCTCTTCATCGGCACGGCAGGCCGTTACGAATACAAGAACAAGGGCCTGGACGTGTTCATGGAGTCGCTCAAACGCCTGTCGGAGATGAACCCGGCGCGGCAGGTGGTGGCTTTCTTCGTCATCCCCGCCCACATCGACCGCAAGCGGCTCGACCTGGCCTACTGCCTGGAGCATCCGGACACGCCGCTCAACAGCTGGAACCGCTACACCACCCACGAACTGCACGACTTCGGCCACGACCCCATCTGGTCGGCCATCCAGTGGTTCCACCTGGACAACAGCGAAAGCGAACGCGTAAAGGTGGTGTTCATCCCATCCTACCTCGACGGACAAGACGGCATCTTCAACAAAAAATACTACGACCTGCTCATCGGCCTCGACCTCACCGTGTTCGCATCCTACTACGAACCCTGGGGCTACACACCGCTGGAGAGCGTGGCCTTCTCCGTGCCCACCATCACCACGGACAAGTCGGGCTTCGGGCAGTGGGTGTCACACACGCCGCAGGGTATCGACCACAGCGTGGGAGTCATCCGCCGGTCGGACTACAACGGCCCGGAAGTGGCCACCCGCATCGCCGAAATGATAAACGAATACGCCGCCTACGACGAGGACACGGTGAAAAGGCTGCGCAAAAAAGCCGCCTCCATCGCCGAAAAAGCCCTCTGGAAACACTTCATCCGCTACTACGAACAAGCATACGACATAGCATTAAGAAAACACGATTAACGATTAGTGATTAACGATTAGTGATTAACGATTGGTGATTAACGATTAACGGCGCAGCACTAATCACTAATCACTAAACGTTAATCACTAAACGTTAATCGTTAATCACTAACAAGAATAGGATTATGAAAATTAAAGTAAACGATGTAAACGAGGCAAGTTGGAGAGACATGCAAGTGAAATCCAACCTGCCGGAAAACCTGCGCAAGCTGGAAGAAATAGCCTACAACCTGTGGTGGTGCTGGGACAGCGATGCCCGCAACTTGTTCCGCAACATCGACCGCACGGCTTGGAAAGAAGCCTCATCCAACCCCATCCGGCTGGCCACCGTGCTGCCCTACAAAAAGCTGCTCGAACTAAGCGAGGACAAGCAGTTCCTCGAACGCCTGGACTACGTGTACAACAAATTCCAGCACTACATGAACCAGCCCCTCGACACCCACAAGCCCTCCATCGCCTATTTCAGCATGGAATACGGGCTGAGCGAGGTGCTGAAAATATACTCCGGCGGCCTCGGCGTGCTGGCGGGCGACTACCTCAAGGAAGCCAGCGACAGCCATGTGGACATGACCGCCATCGGCTTCCTGTACCGCTACGGCTATTTCACCCAATCGCTGTCCATGGACGGCCAGCAGATAGCCGTGTACGAACCGCAGAACTTCAACACCCTCCCCATCAAGCAAGTGAAGGATGAAAACGACCAACCGCTGGTGGTTGACGTCCCCTACCCTGGCCGCACAGTGCACGCCTACTTGTGGAAAGTGCAGGTAGGGCGCATCGTACTCTACCTGCTCGACACGGATAACGAGCTGAACAGCGAGTTCGACCGCTCCATCACCCACCAACTCTACGGGGGCGATTGGGAAAACCGCCTGAAGCAGGAAATCATGCTGGGCATCGGCGGCATGCTGGCACTGAAGAAACTCGGCATCGAAAAAGACGTGTACCATTGCAACGAAGGCCACGCCGCCCTCATCAACGTGCAACGCCTGGTGGACTACATCGGGCAGGGCCTCACCTTCAACCAGGCCCTCGAAGTGGTGCGCGCCTCGTCGCTCTACACCGTCCACACCCCCGTGCCCGCCGGGCATGACTATTTCGACGAAGGCCTCTTCGGCAAATACATGGGCGAATACCCCGCCAAGCTGCAACTGTCGTGGGACGAGTTCGTGGACATGGGCCGCGTGCACCCCGGCGACCACAACGAAAAATTCTGCATGAGCACCTTCGCCTGCAACACCTGCCAGGAAGTGAACGGCGTGAGCTGGCTGCACGGCAAGGTGTCGCAGCAGATGTTCAGCCCCATCTGGAAAGGCTACTTCCCCGAAGAACTCCACGTGAGCTACGTCACCAACGGCGTGCACCTCTCCACCTGGGCCGCCTCCGAATGGAAGGCCGTGTATGAAAAATACTTCGGCGACAACTTCTACAACGACGTGTCGGACAAGAAGGTATGGCAGAAGATATACGACATACCCGACGAAGAGATATGGAACACCCGCATGACGCTCAAGTCCAAACTCTTCGAATTCATCCGCATCCAGTTCCAGGAATCGTGGCTCAAGTCGCAAGGCGACCCCAAGGCCGTGGTGTCCATCCTGGAATCCATGAACCCCAACGCCCTCATCATCGGCTTCGGACGCCGCTTCGCCACCTACAAGCGCGCCCACCTGCTGTTCACCGACCTCGACCGGCTGGCCAAGATCGTGAACGACCCGGAACACCCCGTGCAGTTCCTCTTCACCGGCAAGGCCCACCCGGCCGACGGCGGCGGACAGGGACTCATCAAGCGCATCATCGAAATATCGCGCATGCCCCAGTTCGTCGGCAAGGTCATCTTCCTCGAAAACTACGACATGCGCCTGGCCAAACGCCTCATTTCGGGCGTCGACGTATGGCTCAACACCCCCACCCGGCCGCTCGAAGCCTCGGGCACCTCGGGCGAAAAGGCGCAGATGAACGGCGTGCTCAACTTCTCCGTGCTCGACGGCTGGTGGCTCGAAGGATACGTCAAAGGCGCGGGCTGGGCGCTCACCGACAAGCGCACCTACGAAAACCAGGGCTACCAGGACGAGCTTGACGCGGCCACCATCTACAACATGCTGGAAAACGACATCATCCCGATGTACTTCGCCAAGAACGCCGAAGGCTATTCGCCGGAATGGATACAGGCCATCAAGAAGTCGTTCGCCGAAATCACGCCCCGCTTCACCACCAAGCGCATGATAGACGACTACATCAACCGCTTCTACGCCAAGCAAGCCAAGCGCGCGGCCCTGTTGAAGGCCAACGGCTTCGCCAAGGCCAAGGAAATAGCCGCCTGGAAAGAAAAGATAGCGCAAGGCTGGAACGGCATCGAAGTGGTGTCGGTGGACCTGCCCGACGGGCTGGTGCACAACCCCGTGGTGGGCGAATACTACGACCTGAACGTGGTGCTCGACACGAAGGAACTGAACGACAAAGGCATCGGCGTGGAAATGGTCATCACCAAAACGGGAAAAGACAACAAGGAAACCCTGTTCCACACCGTGGAGCTGCAACTGGTCAAGAGCGAGGGCAGCAAGCTGTACTACCACGCCAACATGCTGCTTGAACTGGCCGGTTCGTTCAAGTACGGCTTCCGCATGTTCCCGAAGAATGCCGACCTGCCGCACCGCCAGGACTTCTGCTACGTGCGCTGGATTTAAGCCACCACCCCCCTGAGGGGGAATGCCACAACCGCAAGGGCGCGGAGGATTGCAACATCCTCCGCGCCCTTTGCTTTTGCGAAACGCCCCGCAACCCGCCTTGCTCCCGCCGGATGATGCCGGTGGGTTTCCCGAAAAGTACCGGCATGTTTCCCGGTTTGTGCGGAGATGTTTTACCAATCGTGAGCAGATGTTTTCCGAAACGTGAGCACAACTTCTACTGCCCACAGTTATGGGTCGTACGACCCACAATTATGGGTTATACAACTCACAGTTATGGGTTGTACGACCCATAACTGTGGGCAGTAGAATATCCGCGCGCAAAAGGGAAAACCTCCGCGCACAAAAGGGAAAACATATGCAGTGGAAAAAAAAATGTGCCAAACTATGAAGCACCTCCAAAAGTTTTGTATCCAACTTTTGGAGGTGCTTCACGGCTTGGCACACCCTCGTGGACGGGGCGGATGCAATTCCTTATCCGCTCCCAGGCGTATTGGGGGTTAATCGCTATTCGTAATCCGTTCCCAGTCGGCGGAGCGGGTGGGCGCGATATCCGACAGCACTTCGACTGCCGCCTGCTTCTGCTCCTGGCTGGCTCCGGAGAAGATGTTGACCAGCTCGTCGGTCTTGGAGTCCATGAACACGGTCACCACCGCGCCGTTGGGACGCGCGCGGTTCGCCTCACGCACCAAGGGCAGTCCCTCGGCAATGCGGGTTACCCCGTTCGTCACGTTGGTGCTCATCTCGTCCAGCCCCAGGCGGTGGTATTCGTAGAAATAATTCCTGAAGTCTTTGAACGCCTCGTCCATCAGGTTGTTGACCAGTGCATAGCGGTTGCGGGGGCTGGACATTTCCGCCTTCCACCCCGCATAATCGGTGGACTGCGCCGTGGACACGAGGTTTTCAGCCATCTGGAAATAGGGCGTGCCGCCCAGGCGGGAAAAAGAGTCCATGTCGTAGCCGATGATGATGTAGGCATAATAGGCCAGGACGGCAGTAAGGTTGGACGTGAAGGTGTTCTCCACCAGCTCCAGCTGGTCGAACTCCTTGTACTCAAACTCCACCTCCGTGTCGCGGAAGTTGAACAGCGTGGAGTTGTAGTTGGCGTTGTACACCGGGCGGCGCGACTGCACGGTCAGCTCGGTGGTGAGCACGTCGTTCTCGTACTCCGTCACGATGAAGCTGAACGTACATTCGATGCGCTCCTGGGGCGTGAAGCTCATCTCCGTCCAGCGGCGGTTGTTCATAAAGTCGGTAATGGAGGTCTGCAACGTGGTGAACACCGATTTGTTGCTGCCCTCTATCTGGTCGGAATTGACCTGGACGGTGCAATTCAGCTCCTGCGCCGCCAGCCAGCCCGGCAGGCAGGTGAGCAAGATGAAAAACAGGCGATGCTTCATTTAACGGTCAGTGATTAACGATTAGTGATTAGTACTTCCAGTTCATGCACGATGTCTTCCGCCACTTGGGCTTTGGGCTTCAGGCCGAACGCCGTTTTCGCCCCGTTGCGATGCAAGATGGTCACCTTGTTCGTGTCGTAACCGAAGCAGGCATCCGCATCGTTCAATGAATTGAGCACGATGAAGTCCAGGTTCTTACGCTCCATTTTATCCAAGGCGTGCGCCTCTTCATCGTTCGTTTCCAGGGCAAAGCCCACCAGGAACTGGTCGGCCCGCTTCGCCTGCCCCAAGGCCGCCGCGATATCCTGCGTGGGGCGTAGCGGCAGCCGCAGCCCTTCCTTGCCCCGCTTCAGCTTGACGGCGGCCTGCACCTCCGGCGTGAAGTCGGCCACCGCGGCACACAGCACCGCCCCCGTCATGTCCGGGAAACGGCTCGCGGCCTCCCGGTGCATCTCCTCGGCGGACTCCACATCCACGCGCCGGATGTTGCGATGTACGCACCGCAACTGCACCGGACCCGCCACCAAGGTGACTTCCGCCCCGCGCCTGGCGCATTCCTCGGCCAATGCAAAGCCCATCTTGCCCGATGAATAGTTACCAATAAAACGCACCGGGTCTATCTTTTCGTATGTGGGACCGGCAGTAATCAGTATTTTTTGTCCTGACAAGGTTTTGGGAGCAAAGTAGTCGTCCAGGTAGCGCACGATGTTTTCGGGTTCTTCCATGCGCCCTTTCCCGTCCAGCCCGCTGGCCAGTTCGCCCGCCGCAGGCTCGATGACCCGGCAACCTGTTGCCCGCAACGTCTCCAAATTGCGCTGGGTAGCCGGATGGGCATACATGTCCAAGTCCATGGCCGGGGCGACAAACACCGGGCACTTGGCCGACAGGTAAGTGGTAAGCAGCAGGTTGTCGGCAATGCCGTTGGCCATCTTGCCCAGGGTGTTGGCCGTGGCCGGGGCTATCAGGTAAGCATCCGCCCACAGGCCGAGGCTCACGTGGCTGTTCCATTGGCCGTTGGTGGGATCGAAGAAATCGACCAGAATCGGATTCTTGGAGAGGGTGGCCAAGGTCAACGGGGTAATGAATTCCTTGGCCAGGGGGGTCATCACCACCTTCACCTCCGCTCCCTGCCTGACCAGCAGGCGCACCAGCAACGCCGATTTATAGGCGGCTATGCTCCCGGTCACGCCGAGTATTATTTTTTTTCCTTGTAACATGTCAGTCGTCTGTCTGCGGTGTCGGCAAGCGCCTCCACCGATTGCCTAAATAAAAAAAGAATATCGTTCCACTTTGCCGGGGGAAGATATTCTTATAACAACAAATGCGACTATGTGAAGCCGCTTTTTATTCCGCCTTGCTGGCCTTGTTATCCGCCAACGGATTCCGGTAATATATCTTATCTTCTATGAATTCCTGCGTGGCGATGAGGGTGGGCTTCGGCAGCTTTTCGTAGAAGCGCGAAATTTCTATCTGCTCCCGGTTTTCAAACACTTCTTCTATATTGTCGTTGTACGAAGCGAATTCCGAAAGCTTTTTGTCCAGTTCCGACTTCATTTCCGCGCTTATCTGATTGGCGCGTTTAGCTATGATTTTGACCATTTCGTACACATTGCCCACTTCCTCGCTCATCGCTGTTACATCGCGTGTCACCGTGGTCAACGGCGCATTAATCTTTTTATAATCCATTGCTTTATACTATAAAATTTCAGATTCCAAATTTCAAATTGTTTCCCGCAGATGGGCGCAGATTTCGGGCGAAAGATTTTTCGCCCCTACACCCTTCCGCCTTCTTGTGCCCGTAGGGCGTTGCCCTACGCTGAATGCCACAAGGCCGTTGGCCTTGGATGTTTCTTGCCTTTTCTTACCTTACCTCTTACTTCTTACCTCTACTTCTCGTCCCTGCCTATTCCGGCACTACTTTCCGCGCCTCACGCAGGATGCGGTCGGCCTGCCGCCGGTATTTCCCTTCCGGAAATTCGTTGATGAAGCTGTAATACTCATCAATGGTCTCGATGAAACGTTCCTGCCTTTTTTCCACCACGCTCTGCACGGCTTGCTGGTAACGCGATTGCAGGATAACCATGCTCAAGTCCTCCCGATAAGTGGTTTCAGGATAATTTTCCAACGCATTTTGAGCCACAATCACTGCCGACAGGTAATTATTGCCGAGGTAGTTTCCCAAATTATAATACAGACGGGCATTGAGCAGCTCCTTGTATGCCAACTTGTTCCGCAACTCTTCTATCAAGCGGTTAGCCTCGGGCACCCGTTCGTTTTCCGGATAGATGTCGACAAACTCCTGCAACTCGCTGATGGCATCCCGGGTCGAGGTCTGATCCAGGCGGGCATCCGGCGAATCCAAATAATAGCAGTATCCTATCATAAATTTGGATTCTTCCGCATATTGCCCTTTCGGATACGTGCGCACATAGGCCTTGTAATACTCCGTGGCGGAATAGTAGTCCTTTTGGCCCATGTAGGAACGGGCGATGTAGTTCAACAGCGTCTCCGACCGCTCCGTGCCCCGGTAATACGTGGTCACTTCGTCGAACAACGTCTGCGCACGCATGTAGTCGCCCTTGTCAAAATACTCTATCGCCTTTTCGTATTTCAAATCAGCATCCGAGCTTTTCAACAATTTCTGGTAATCGCTGCATGCGCACAGCCACACGGCCACCGCAATAAATACAAGATACTTTTTCATACAGAATCAGCGTGCAAAATTAAAGAAATAATCAAGAAATAGCAAATCATTCCAAACAAAACGTTTGCAGGCGAGTTAAATTCGCCGCTGCCCCTCCAGCACCCAGCCCGGCAACGGCCCGTTCTGAAAATCACTTATCACATAAGGAGTCATGTCCAGCAAACGTTCGCGGGGCAGCGTGGTGGCCACGCCTATCACCGTCATGCCTGCCGCCAGTCCGGCCTGCACCCCGGCAAGCGAGTCCTCGAACACGACGCAGTCGGCAGGTGGCACGCCCAAGTCGCTTGCTGCAAGCAGATAGCACATCGGGTCGGGTTTGCCGCGCTCGATGCGCCCGGCCATGACCACCGTGTCGAACACGCCTTGCGCCAGCCCCAGCTTGCCCAACGCCATTTCCATCTTCGGCTCGATGGAACTGGTCACCAAGCCCGTCTTGTATCCCTTCGCCTTCACCTGCCTGATGAAGTCCAGCACGCCGGGCACCAAGGGCAAGTTCATGGAAAGTTCAAACCGACGGGTTGCTTCCACGACATGCGCCCGCTGCCCTTCGTCGAGCTGCGGGAACTCCTCCGCCAACGCCTCGACCAGCCGCTTGCCTTTCAGCCGCTCGGCAAAATGCTCCACCGGCAACTGCATGTCGCGGACAAGTGCCTCAAAAAAACGGTCATATTCCGGCTCGGTGTGCACGATGACACCGTCGAAATCAAACAGGAACGCCTTCAAATTATTCAATTACTCAATTATTCAATTATCCATTTACCTCGCCAGGTACTTCTTGAACCCCTCGGTACAGGCCACCTGGTTTTCCCCCGCTTCGTCCGCATATATCAGGAAGCAGTCCAGCCCAGGCACCGACTCGCACACCTGCAACGCCCGGTCCTTGCCCAGCACCATGAACGCCGTGGCGTAGGCATCCGCTTCCATGCACGTAGGAGCCACCACCGTGGCGCTAAGCAGGTTGTGCCCCACCGGCTGTCCGGTGCGCGGGTCAATGGTGTGCGAATATTTCTTGCCTTCCAGGTAATAAAACTGGCGGTAGTTGCCCGACGTGGCCAGGGCGGCATCCGTGATGTTCACCACCGTCTCGTACTCGTTGACCAGGTTCGTCTCGTCATCTATCGGCTTGTTGATGCCTATCCGCCACTTGTCCCCCTGAGGGTTTGCGCCCCGGCACACCACCTCGCCGCCTATCTCGACCAGGTAATTGCGGCAGCCGTTTTCCTCCAGCAGGGCGGCCATCACGTCGCACGAATAACCTTTGGCAATGGCACTGGCATCGAGCATCGTGCGGGGGTCGTCTTTTAATAAACGGTGATGTTCCAATTTTATTTTCCCATGACCCACGTAAGGCATGATGGTGTCCACTGCCGGGGCGGACTGCCGGTCGCCGTTGCCGAAGCCGAAGCCCCACGCATTCACCAGCGGGGCCACCGTGATGTCGAACGCCCCATCCGTGCGGCACGACACCTGCCCGGCCACGGCATACATGGCTTCAAAATAGGCATCGGTGCGCACTGCCGTGTCGTTGCGGTTGATGCGCGAAATGACCGATTCGGGGTTGAACGTGGAGAGCGAGCGGTCGAATTCCTGCATCCGCTGCTCCAACTTGTCCTGCAAGTCCACCCCGTCGGGCTGCTGGTACACCACCGAATAATACGTGCCGAAGATGCGCCCGGTATTGCGGATATATTCCTTCGCGCCCGATGAACACGACATCCACAGGCAGGGCAACGCCCAAACCAAAGCCCGCAAACTTTGCGGGGAAAAACGTTTTTCCATCATTTAAACAGCTATTCTAAATTAAACTCCAGCCTCATGCCGCGTGCGCTTTCGTCGAACGCGCCCCGGTCGTACACCAGGCGGCCGTTGACCCACGTCGCCTGCACGGCGGCATCGAACGTGGCACCCTCGAAGGGCGACCAGCCGCACTTATATAATATATTGTCGCGCGACACCGTCCACGGACTATGCGGGTTGACCAACGCCAGGTCGGCATAATATCCGGGACGGATGTACCCACGGCGCACAATGCGGTAGAGCACGGCGGGCGCGTGGCACATGCGCTCCACCACCTGCTCCACGGTGAACACTCCCTGCGCGGCCAATTGCAGCATGGCCACGAGCGAATGCTGCACCAGCGGCATGCCCGAAGCCGCCCGCAACGCGCCCCCCTCCTTCTCGGCGGGCAGGTGCGGGGCGTGGTCGGTGGCCACCACGTCGATGCGCCCTTCGGCCACGGCCTGCCGCAACGCCTGGCGGTCGGCTGCCGTCTTGATGGCGGGATTGCACTTGATGCGGCTGCCCAGCCGGGCGTAGTCCTCGTCCGAGAACCACAGGTGATGCACGCATACCTCCGCCGTGATGCGCTTGTCGGCCAAGGGCTTGCCCGGGTCGAACAAGCTCATCTCGCGCCCGGTGGAAAGGTGGAACACGTGCAGGCGCGCCCCGTACCGCCCGGCCATCTCCACCGCCTTGGCCGACGAACGGTAGCACGCCTCGGCACTGCGGATGAGCGGGTGGTAATACATGGGCAGGTCGTCCACTTGCAACGCCAGGTAACGGTTGGTGTTGCGGCGGATGGTGGCCTCGTCCTCGCAATGCGCCGCGATGAGGCAGGGCGCTTCGGCGAAGATGGCCGCCAACGCCCGTTCGTCGTCCACCAGCATGTTGCCCGTGGACGAACCCATGAACAGCTTCACCCCCGCCACACGGCGCGCATCCACCCGTTTCAGCTCCGCCAGGTTATCGTTGGTGGCTCCCAGCAGGAACGAGTAGTTGGCCAGCGACTTCTCCGCCCCCAGCCGGTACTTCGCTTCGAGCAGCTCCAGGGTGGTGGCAGGCGGCTTCGTGTTGGGCATGTCCATCACCGAGGTCACGCCGCCCGCCACCGCCGCCCGGCTCTCCGTGCGGATGTCGCCCTTGTGGGTCAGCCCCGGGTCGCGGAAGTGCACCTGGTCGTCAATCACGCCCGGCACCAGCCACAGCCCCGTGGCATCCACCACACGGTCGGCTTCGGGCAGGGCATCGTCTGCCCCGTACACCGCCTCGATGACCTCATCGCGCAGCAGCACCGAGCCGGTGAACCGCCGCCCTTCGTTGATGATGGTCGCATGGGTTATCAGAGTTTTCATTGCAGATGTAATTGCAGATTTCAAATTTCAGATTTCAGATTGCGGATTGTTTCCCGCAGATTACGCAGATTTACGCGGATGTGCGCAAAGGAGGCAGGGCGTTTCAATTATCAATTGAATTGCGTTTCCCGCAGATTGCGCAGATTTACGCGGATTTGTCCACATCCCCTCCTTGGGAGGGGCTTGGGGAGGCCTCCTTCTCCCCTTGCTTCTGCAAAAGTACGGAAATTTTCCGCACGGTGCATGGATGTTTGGAACGGGTCGTTCATTTCCTACCGTCTTTTCGTGTTGCTCCCATAGGGAAGTCGTGGATTTCCTTGCATGAAGTTATCGTACCACCCAGGTGGGACGGCTGTACCACCCGGGTGGTACACCTGTTCCACCAAGGTGAGACACCTGTTCCACCCGGGTAGTACGATAACTTCATGCGGGTGTTTGCAGAAAGATGCCCGCACGATGGCACGAACGTGTGCCTGCCTTTCCACGATTATCCGCTCAAACCACGGGCGGTCCGACATTTTTTTATACCTTTGCGCACGCAAACGCCCGCTTGGGCGACCCGCATGGACGGAACCTTTGATTTGTATGTCATCGCAACTGTTATTCTACCTCATCATCTTCCTGCTGGTGGCCGATTTCGTGTTCGAACGCTGCCTGGCGGCGTTGAACATACGCCATTCGCGGCTGCCGCTTCCCGCCATCCTGCAAGGCATCTACGCTCCCGACCGCTATGCGCGGCAGCAGGAGTACTTCCGCACCAACGCCCGCTTCGGCATGTGGACCAGTTCTTTCAGCTTCCTCCTTACCTTGTTGATGTACAGCCTGGGCGGCTTCGGCTGGCTCGACGGCGTGGTGCGCTCGTGGGTGCAGGGCGAGATGGCCGTTTCGCTCATATTCTTCGGCATCATCTTTTTCGCCAACGACCTGCTGTTTATCCCTTTTGAATGGTACGATACGTTCCGCATCGAGGAGCGGTTCGGCTTCAACCGCACCACGCCCCGCCTCTTCGTGGCCGACAAGCTGAAAGGCTGGGCCATGACCCTGGTGCTGGGGGGCGGGCTGCTGGCCCTCGTGATGTGGATATACCACCTCACGCCGCGCTACTTCTGGCTGCTGGCATTCGGGGTGGTGACGGCTTACAGCCTGTTCATGTCCATGTTCTATTCGCAGGTCATTGTGCCGCTGTTCAACAAGCAGACGCCGCTGCCCGAGGGCGAACTGCGCACGGCCATCGAGCGGTTTGCCGACCGGGCGGGATTCCGGCTGCGCGACATCTACCTCATCGACAGTTCAAAACGTACCACCAAGGCCAACGCCTACTTTACAGGACTGGGAGCGAAGAAACGCATCGTGCTGTACGACACGCTGCCGGACAAGATGACCACGGACGAGATAGTGGCCGTGCTGGCACACGAGGTGGGGCATTACAAGCACCGGCACACGCTGGCCAACTTCCTGCTGAACGTGCCCTACATGCTGTTACTGTTCTACTTCTTCGGCTACGTGCTGCAAAGCGACATGTTTGCGCAGGCTTTGGGCGGGCATCAGGCCTCGTTCCACCTCAACGCGCTGGCTTTCTCCATCCTGTATTCGCCCGTGACTTTCGTGCTCGACCTGGGAATGAACGCCCTCTCGCGCCGCTTCGAGTACCAGGCGGACGGCTTCGCGGCCTCGCAGGGACTGGGGGCGCAATTGGTGTCGGCGTTGAAAAAGCTGACCGCCACGTCGCTCGGCAACCTCATGCCGCACCCGCTGTATGCGTTTTTCTATTACTCGCACCCCACGCTGGAGCAACGGATTGCTCGCTTGACCGCAAAGGATAACAAACCAAATAACTAACAATTAAACTTTAACTTGTATGGAGAGCATTTTTTATTTAGTGCCCGTTGCGGCGGTGACCGCACTGGGCTTCGCGTGGCATTTCTTCCGCCAAATGAAGAAACAAGACGAGGGTACCGACCGCATGAAGGCTATTGCCAAGCATGTGCGCGAGGGAGCCATGTCTTATTTGAAACAGCAGTACAAGATGGTGACCATCGTGTTCGTCATCCTGGCCTTGCTGTTTGCGGTGATGGCGGCTTTCGGGCTGCAGAACTCGTGGGTGCCGTTCGCCTTCCTCACCGGTGGTTTCTTCTCCGGCCTGGCGGGCTACTTCGGCATGAAGACGGCCACTTACGCCTCGGCCCGCACGGCCAACGCGGCCTCGAAGTCGCTCAACAAGGGCTTGCAGGTGGCGTTCCGCTCGGGGGCGGTGATGGGGCTGGTTGTCGTAGGGCTGGCCCTGGTGGACATCTCGGCCTGGTATCTCATCCTCAACTTCTTCGTGGATGAACCCGACCCGGCGCAGAAGACCATGTTCATCACCACCACGATGCTTACCTTCGGCATGGGGGCTTCAACGCAGGCCCTGTTTGCCCGCGTGGGCGGCGGCATCTACACCAAGGCGGCCGACGTGGGTGCCGACCTGGTGGGCAAAGTGGAAGCGGGCATCCCCGAAGACGACCCGCGCAACCCCGCCACCATTGCCGACAACGTGGGCGACAACGTGGGCGACGTGGCCGGCATGGGTGCCGACCTGTACGAATCATATTGCGGCTCGGTGCTCGCCACGGCGGCGCTGGGGGCTTCGGCCTTCATGATGAACCCCGCCATGCAGGCCAAGGCGGTGCTCGCCCCGATGATTATCGCGGCGGTGGGCATCTTCCTGTCCATCTTCGGCATCTTCCTGGTAAAGACGAAAGAGAACGCCGACATGAAGCAGCTCATGGCCGCCCTCAACCGGGGCGTGAACACGAGCGCGGTGCTCATCGCCGTGCTGACGTTCGTCATCCTGTGGCTGCTGGGCATTGAAAACTGGGTGGGCATCTCCTTCTCCGTCATCTGCGGGCTGGTGGCCGGCATCATCATCGGCCAAGGCACGGAATACTACACCTCGCACTCCTACAAACCCACCCGCAAGGTGGCCAAGAGTGCCGAAACGGGACCGGCCACGGTCATCATCTCCGGCCTGGGGCTGGGCATGATTTCGACGGCCATCCCCGTGGTGACCATCGTGGCCGCCATCATCCTGTCGTACCTGTGCGCCATCCAGTTTGACGTGGCCAACATGCTTTCCGCCGAAAACCTGAGCATCGGCTTGTATGGCATCGGCATTGCCGCCGTGGGGATGCTCTCCACGCTGGGCATCACGCTGGCGACGGACGCTTACGGCCCCATTGCCGACAACGCGGGCGGCAACGCCGAAATGAGCGGCCTGGGTGCCGAAGTGCGCCGCCGCACCGATGCGCTCGACGCACTGGGCAACACCACCGCCGCCACGGGCAAGGGCTTTGCCATCGGCTCGGCGGCCCTCACGGCCTTGGCCTTGCTGGCATCTTATATTGAAGAAATCAAGATCGGCCTCGTGCGCCTGGCCGAAAAGTCGGCCGACGGGCTGGTGCAGGTAGGAGGCGAGGTGCTGAACAAGGCACAGATAGCCGCCTCGTCGTTCGGCGACTTCATGGATTATTACGAAATCACCTTGATGAACCCCTCGGTGCTGGCCGGGATGTTCATCGGGGCGATGATGGCCTTCCTCTTCTGCGGGCTGACGATGAACGCCGTGGGACGCGCCGCGCAGAAAATGGTGGAAGAAGTGCGCCGCCAGTTCCGTGAAATCAAGGGCATCCTCACCGGCGAAGGCACGCCCGACTACGCCCGCTGCGTGGAAATCTCAACCAAAGGCGCACAACATGAAATGCTCGTGCCGTCGTTGCTGGCCATCATCGTGCCGGTGCTCACCGGGCTTATACTCGGCGTGGCCGGGGTGATGGGCTTGCTCACGGGTGGTCTGGCGGCTGGCTTCGTGCTGGCCATCTTCATGGCCAACGCGGGCGGTGCCTGGGACAATGCGAAGAAATACATCGAGGAAGGCAACTACGGCGGCAAGGGCAGCGACCAGCACAAAGCCACCGTGGTGGGCGACACCGTGGGCGACCCCTTCAAGGACACGTCCGGCCCGTCGCTCAACATCCTTATCAAACTCATGAGCATGGTGTCCATCGTCATGGCAGGGCTGACCGTGGCCTGGAGCCTGCTGTAGGAGAGAGGTAAAAGGAGAAAGTAAAAAGTAAAAAGTAAAAGGAGAAAAGAGGGTATGCCGCTAAACGGTATACCCTTTTTTGCTTCGCGCCCGACTTTCTTTAGATAAGATAGGAGGCGTCTCGGCAAAGCAATTTCAAGTAAACTTGATTGCTTTACGCTCGACTTTCGCTATCTTTGCTCCCTCATTGTCAAATCCTA
>CALUML010000048.1 GCA_944321745.1 uncultured Bacteroidales bacterium | reverse complement strand
AAAACCCGAAGGCGCAAAGATATTCATCAGGAGTTATAAACCTTAGCGTCTTAGCGTCTTCGCGTACCAAAAACCCGAAGGCGCAAAGATATTCATCAGGAGTTATAAACCTTAGCGTCTTAGCGTCTTCGCGTACCAAAAACCCGAAGGCGCAAAGATATTCATCAGGAGTTATAAACCTTAGCGTCTTAGCGTCTTCGCGTACCAAAAACCCGCGTCTTCGCGTACTATCCCCGTTAATCACTAATCACTAATCGTTAATCGTTATTCGTCGTGTATAATGGTTTTGTTCGTATAGCGGCAGCGGTGCCGCAACTGAGGGTGGCCGATTGCACCTTCAATACGGGGCAGGTCGTGGCTCTTGCCCAGCAGGCGGAGCACGAGCGGGTGCAGGTGGTGTGCTTCCCGGAGCTGTGCCTCACGGGATATACCTGTGGAGACCTCTTCCACCAGCAGCACTTGCTGCAGGAGGCCGAGCGGTCGCTTTCGCGCCTGCTCGCCGAGAGCCTGGCCCTCACCCCCGCGCTCATCGTGGGCATGCCCGTCAGGGTAGGGGCGCACCTCTACAACGCGGCGGTCGTCGTGCAGGGCGGGCGCGTCCTCGGCGCGGTGCCCAAGACCTTCATCCCCAACCACCGCGAGTTCTACGAGAAGCGGTGGTTTACTTCGGGCGCGTCCGCTCCCGGGGAGGTGCATCTGACGGGACACCGGGTGCCCTTCGGCACGCGCTTGCTCTTCACCGACCGCGCCTTCACCTTTGCCATCGAGGTGTGCGAGGACTTGTGGGCGCCCATCCCCCCCTCGTCGCACCACGCGCTGCACGGGGCGGAGGTGCTCTTCAACCTCTCGGCCAGCAACGAGCTGGTAGGCAAGCAGGCCTACCGCAAGGAGCTTGTCGGGCAGCAGTCGGCACGTTGCCTGGCGGCCTATGTCTACGCTTCGGCGGGCGTGGGCGAATCGACCACCGACCTCGTCTTCGCAGGCAACGCCCTCGTGGCCGAGAACGGTGCCATGCTGGCCGAGTCCGTGCGCTTCAAGCCCGAGTCGCAGCTCATCGTGGCCGACGTGGACGTGGAACGCCTCCAAGCCGAACGCCTGCGCAGCACCGACTTCGAACAAGTGCCTCCCGGCGATGCCTACCGGGTGGTGGAGCTGGAGGAAGCACACCACAAGACCTTCACGCTGAAGCGCACCATCGGCAAGTCACCCTTCCTGCCCCCGGCGGAGAAGCGCGACGAGCACTGCGGCGACCTGTATGCCATCCAGGCGGCCGGACTGGCCAAGCGGTGGCAGCACACGGGCGCACGCACCCTGGTGCTGGGCATATCGGGCGGGCTGGACTCCACGCTCGCCCTCCTCGTGTGTGTGCGGGCAGCCGACCTGCTGGGCTACGACCGCGGGCGGGTCATCGGCATTACCATGCCCGGCTTCGGCACGACCGACCGCACCTACACCAACGCCCTGGGGCTGATGCAGTCGCTGGGCATTGCGGTGAGGGAGATATCCGTCCGCGAAGCCTGCCTGCAGCACTTCAAGGACATCGGCCACGACGTGCAGGTGCACGACGTGACCTACGAGAACGCCCAGGCACGCGAACGCACGCAGGTGCTGATGGACGTGGCCAACCGGGAGAACGGCCTGGTGGTTGGCACGGGCGACCTCTCCGAGTTGGCGTTGGGCTGGGCCACCTACAACGGCGACCACATGTCCATGTATGCCGTGAACAGCGGCGTGCCCAAGACCCTGGTGCGCTACGTGGTCGGGTGGCTGGCCGAACGGCTGGGAGGCGAGACGGGGCGCATCCTGAAGGACGTGCTCGACACGCCCGTGAGCCCCGAGCTGCTTCCCGCCGATTCGCAAGGCCGCATCGCGCAGAAGACCGAGGATCTGGTAGGCCCTTACGAGCTGCACGACTTCTTTCTGTATTACATGTTGCGCTTCGGCTTCACGCCCGAAAAGATATTCTTCCTGGCGCACGAGGCCTTTAAGGGCGACTACACCGATGCCGAGATACGCAAGTGGCTGCGCACGTTCCTGCGCCGCTTCTTCGCGCAGCAGTTCAAGCGGTCGTGCATGCCCGACGGGCCGAAGGTGGGCTCCGTAGCCCTCTCGCCCCGTGGCGACTGGCGCATGCCGAGCGATGCGGTGGCGTTCACCCTTCAAGGCTGAGCGGATAAGCGCACGTCATCACATTAGCACATTATCGTATTATCACATTATCACATTAAAAGCATGTTAGAAAAGACATTCCTGAACAACACTTTGGAGAACTGGGGTATTTCCGTGCTGATTATCGTCGGCGCGTTGCTGCTGAACAAACTCATCCAGATACTGAACCGCCGCGTGTTCCGCCGCCTGGCGGCACGGGCGCGGAGCAGTTTCATCGACATCCTGCTCGACTCGTTGGAGTCGCCCGTGCTGTTCGGCGTGATGATTGTGGCCGTGGTGGTGGCCTTGGGACGGCTGGAACTGGGCGAGACCCCCAACCTCATCAAAGCCTACAAACTGCTCATCACGCTCGACGCGACGTGGTTCTTCGCCCGGTTGCTGGCTTCGCTGCTCGAACGCTCGTTCAAGCACAGAGGGGAGGAGCACGGCGGACACGCCAGAAAACGCCGCCTCGACCCGAAGTTCCTGCCGCTGACCCGGCGCATCGTGCTGATATTCGTGTGGATCATCGGCATCATCACCGGGCTGAAGAACGTGGGTGCCGACCTCGGCGCGATACTCGGCACGCTGGGCATCGGGGGCGCGGCTTTCGCCCTGGCCTCGCAAGACTTGCTGAAGAACCTGCTGGCGGGTGTCACCATCTTCGTGGACCAGCCTTTCCAGCTGGGCGACCGCATCCGCTTCAGCGGGGTGGACGGCATCGTGGAGGACATCGGACTGCGCAGCACCCGCATCCGCACGCTGGACCGCCGCCTGCTCACCATCCCCAACTACCGCATCATGGACGACACCATCGAGAACGTGAACAGCGAACCCATGCGCAAGGTCACCCTCAAGCTGGGCCTCACCTACGACACCACGCCCGACAAGATGAACGAGGCCATGACCCTGCTCCGCACCATCCCGCAGCGCGTGCCGCACGTCAGCCCCGACGACCTGGTGGCGGCCTTCACCGACTTCGGCGACTTCGCCCTCGGCATCACTTTCATTTATTACATAGAAAAGGACGGCGACATCTTCGAGGTCAACTCCGCCGTGGACATGGACATCCTCTCCACGTTCAACGCCGCCGGGCTGAACTTCGCTTTCCCTACGCAGACGATTTATGTGGAGAAATGATGTGCCAATATGCTAATGTGCCAATGTGTTGATATGCTAATGTGTTAATGTGCCAATGTGTTGATTGGATGATGTGCCAATGAAGACGATGAGGCTTTGGATAATGGGAATGCTGATGGCAGGTCCGTTCCTGACCGGGTGGTCGGCCACGATGGCCGACTTCAAGGCGCGGTGCGAGCAGGCGACCGACGATGCCGACCACCGCGCGGTGCTCGTGGCGGCCGACAGCCTGTTGCGCATGGCCCAAGCCGCCGGGAACAGCTACTACGAAGCATACGGGCACTATTACCAAGGCGTGTCCAACGTGTTGCTGGGGCGGGCGCAACAAGGCCTGCAACAGCTGAGGCAGGCCGAGCAACTGGCGCAAACGCAGCACAACGACACCCTCATCGTGTTCATATACAACGCCTACGGCATCTATGAGGCCAACAAGAACAATTATGCCGTGGCGCGCAGCTACTTCTACAAAAGCCTCACCCGCGCTTTGGAACAGAACGACCGGTTGCGTCAGGCCAAGTTGGAACTCAACCTGGCCGAAGTGGCTTTTCTGCTGAAAGACACATCGGGGTTGGCATACGCCCGTTCGGCCTACGAATGGGCGGAGGCCAACGGCAATGACGAGGTGATGCTGGTGGGGGCCTACCAATGTGCCAATCTGTCGTATTTGCAGCGCAAGCCCGAGGAAGCCTTGCAATACCTCGCCATGGTGAAGAAGCTGGCCGAGCAAGGCCATTACAAAGAATGGTCGTCCATCCACAAGCTGTATGCCGACGTGTACCTGATGATGGGCCGCTACGCCCAGGCCGAGGAGGAGCTGGAGGCGGCCCTGGCCAACCGGGACAACGCCCAGGCGGCCACCTTGCCCGAAATATACCTGTCCTACGCACGGCTCAGGGCGGCGCAGCAACGCTACCGGGAGTCCAACGAGCT
The DNA here is from genome assembly GCA_944321745.1 of uncultured Bacteroidales bacterium. Taxonomy (GTDB): domain Bacteria; phylum Bacteroidota; class Bacteroidia; order Bacteroidales; family Paludibacteraceae; genus QVMH01. The sequence continues at coordinate 11,451 of CALUML010000048.1, read as the reverse complement.
GATAGAGCAGGGGCTTCGCCTGGCCGAGCAGCACACGGCCTACGCCTCGGCGGCCGACTTCTACCGCCTGCAAGCCGAAAACTACGAGGCCATGGGTCGCCCGCAGGCGGCTTTGGCGGCGTTCAAGCTCTACAAGAACTTGTCCGACAGCATTTATGACTGGGAGAAGGAACACTCCATGCGCGAGCTGGGCATGCTCTACGAAATAGACAAGAGCGAGCAGGAACTGGCCTACCAGCGGCAACTGCTGCAAGTGGCCCGCAACCGCACCGTGTTCCTGTTGCTCATGCTGCTTTTCCTGCTGGTGCTGGTGGGGGTGCTGCTCTACTCCTATTTCCGGCAAAAGACCCTGTACAAGGCCATCGCCTTGCAAAACAAGGATGCCTTGGAGCGCGAGCGGCTGCTGCGCGAGCGGCTGAAGGAACTCTCGTCCGCCCCCGCCCCGGCCGATGCCGGGAAAAGCCCCTCGCAGCCCCTGAGCACCGAGCGCATGGATGCCCTCTACGAGCGCATCAGCGACCTCATGGAAGAGCAACGGCTGTACACCGACACAAACCTCACCCGCGAACGCCTGGCCGAACTGCTGGGCACCAACCGCACCTACCTGTCGCAGGTCATCAACCGGAAAACCGGCCTCACCTACCTGCAGTTCCTCAACCAGTACCGCATCAAGGAAGCTGTGCGCATACTCTCCGACGCAGGCAACCGCGACTACCCGCTGAAAGCCCTGTATGGCGACTTGGGCTTCAGCTCGCCCACCACGTTCTACAAACTGTTCCAGGAAACGGTGGGCATGACCCCTTCCGCCTACCGCAAGACCATCCTCCAGCTGGCCGCCTCGTCCGAGGACTGAGCCGCGTCACCGCCTGGCATCAAGGTGCGCCGGGATGCACCGCGCCATTATCTTCATGCCTCCTGTGCCCCCCTCCGTGCGCCTCCGTGTCCACATAAAATTCCGTGCCTACGCAAATTTATCCCAAATCGGTCATTAGAAAATCGGCTTTCATTTTGCGTGAAATACGTCATGATTATGGCAATAATTAAGGTGTGCAATGTAAATTTGGGCCATAATAAAGGTTACTATCTTACATTTTGCTCGCAAAAATTTCTAATGACCGATTTGGGTTTATTTCCGTACTGACGCAGCCGAATTTCCGTACTGACGCAGCCGGGCTTCCGTCCGCACGTCCATGGACGGCAAAGCAATTCTTTTTCCACATCCGACAAATTGCCGTTGCCGTAATTGAAAATTTTGCAAATGATTAGGGTTATGTGTTCTTTTGTGTTGAAATAGAAGAAGAGGGAGGGGCGTGCTGTCCCAACCACGAGTATTAACGGATTAAATGTAAAAAGAAGTATGAAGAAAATTTTTCTCTTGTTCTGCGCGGCAGCCGGGTGGCTGGGCGCGCATGCGCAAACGGAGGCATTGGAACTTCCGTTTTACGAGACGTTCCCGGACACGGTTGACGTGGACGCAGAGGATGCCCAATGGACGGTACTCGACAATAACGGTGATGGCTATCAGTACGAATGGGGCGAATACCTGTCTGCCAGTTTTGACCCGGAGACGGGTTGTGCCTCTTTGCAGGGGAGTCAAACCTTAGCAAGCGACGACTACCTGGCCACGAAGCCCATTCGCATGGAGCAAGGTACGGCTCATATCAGTTTTTATTTTACGGGAGGGTATTCTGACGACTTGAAAGAAACGATGGACGTACTGTTTGGAGCAAGCGATGTGGAACTGACGGCCTTGCCTGTGGTGCTGACCTTGGAACGTATGGGGCAGACAGAATGGACGCTTGCCCATGCCGACGTGGAAGTGCCGACGGCAGGCACGTACCGCTTTGCCTTCCACGGTAGAACGGAGGCTGGCGGCAGCCAAATCCGCATTGACGAAGTGCGTATCGGCATTGGGACTTACGAGGCGAAGTCGGAATTGGCGGCCGTGTATCCGCTGTTGCCGGTGAGCGGTTGCGTTTTGACGGCTGCCGACAGCATAGGTTTGGTGGTGCGCAACTTGGGCAGCAAAGCGGCGGCGGGCTTTTCGGCCTCCTACTCCATTGACGGCGGGGCGTGGGTGAGCGAGGACTTCACCGCCACGGTGAACCCCGGCGACAGCGCGGCGGTGTGGTTCACGGTCAAGGCCGACTTCTCAACGGCCAACACGGCCTACGCGGTTCGCCTGCAGGCGGCTTCCGCCGACCAGTTGTATCAGTTCAACGACACCTGTAGCAGTGTGGTGCGTAATGTGGCGGCGGCCACGGTGCCCTATGCGGTGTCGTTCGACACTATTGATGCTGCCGACCTCGACCTCTTTTGGTGGCCTGCCGACCCGCAGGGCGAGGGCTGGTACTTTCAGAATGGCGGCTACAAGCCGAATGCGCGTTATGTCCTGCCGTTGGCATCGGGCTGCTTCGACTTGGAGCAGGGATATTACCGTCTGGTGCTGAGCCTGGAGGCCGGTTCGTGGGGGTCGCCTGAAAACTACACGTCCGACTTCTTCGTGCTGATGGGCGAAAGCGGTACACCCCTTGCCGCGTGGGACACCCTTGCTTATGAGCGGGAACTGTACACGGAATATGCTGTGATAGATTGGTCGACCAACCTGCGTGTGGCCGAGGGTGGCACGTATTCGTTTGCCATCGTGTCGCCGCGCGGGCAGAGTGATGTGTACTTGCACGGGGTGCGGTTGGAAACCGTTCAGGCGCACGACGTGGCCATTGTGGCTACCGAACCGTCGGTTTTCCCGCGCCTCATTCCTGTTGACCAGTTGGCGGACAACACCTTGAATGTGCAGGTGGAAAACCGCGGCACCGAGGCGGAGCAAGTGGTGCTCACGGCCTTGCAAGACGAGAAAGAAATTGCGAAGAGTGAATCGTTTGCTGTTCCTGCGGGTGAAACCGTGGAACAAAGTTTGGTGCTGTCCTATAAAAATATAGCTCCCGATGTGGTGGTGGACTTGACCATCCAGGCGGGTTTGGAAGCGGAAGATGCCATCCCGGCAGACAATGTGGTGGCGTACCGCTTTACCGCAACTGTGGCGGAAGCGGCTTATGACGACTTGGCCGCGTTCGACCGCACGTTGGGCGGCGACCGTTCGAGCGTGGGCCTTGGGCATGTGTTCTACATGGGTGACACCGATACGCTGACCGCCATGAAGATAGGCTTCGGCGCGGTGGAAGCGGCGATACCGTTCAAGCTGAACGTGTACGAGGTGGATGACACGGACGTGACCCGCTTGCTCCGCACCATGGAACTGGAACGCGCCAAGGAAGCCGGTTTCCAGGAGTTCGCCATCGCCCCGATGCTGCTGGAAAAGGACAGGCGTTATTTCATGGAAGTGGAGCAGATAGGCAACAATTATGTGGCTTTGGCTTATGAGCGGGCCGAGAAGGGGATGTACCACATGAAGATGGGCTGGAACTACAATGCCGACTATTTCAACCCCGATTCGCTGGAAGTGCTCACGGGTATCAACCTCGGCATCCGTCCGGTATTCGCCTCGGGCATGGTGCCGGTGGCTACCGACTTGGAAGCGGTGGCTTTCGAGTTGCCGCTTGATACCAACCTCATGCTGGCGGAAGAACCCGTGCGGGTGGCATTCCGCAACCTGGGCTTCGAGGCGCACGGGGCGGCCACGTTCCGCTGTCTGGTCGATGGGGTGCAGGCCGACACGGCTCGGGTGCCCGTCCGCCCCTACGACCAATCGCTCCTTGTCGGTTTCAACGTGGACCTCTCCGCCGTGGGTGAGCACGAACTGACGGTGTACGCCGACCTGCCTGCTGATGTGGACCGCAGCAATGACACCATCCGCTACACGGTGTACAGCATGGCCGAAGCCGACCCTTACAAGCTCGACTTCGAGCAGTGCCATGACTTTGCTACCGATCGCATGAACCCTGTGTGGATGTCGGTGGACAAGGACGGCGGCTTGCCGGGCAGCTATGGCTTTATGGGCTTCATTGCCGCATGGCCGGGCAGTGAGGAGCCGTTCGGCTTCGTGGCTTTCAACCCCATGGCCACCAACCCCGTCATCTACGATTTCTTTACCGGTTACCATGGCCGCCGCTTCGGGGCGAGCTTCTTTGCTATGGATGGCAATACCGAGATAGCCAGCAACGACTGGCTCATATCGCCGAAGCTGGCTTTGGGCGAAAAGCCCGAGCTGCGCTTCCGGGTGAAAAGCCAGACCGACAAGTACGGCTTGGAAGAGTACAACGTATATGTCTCCACCACCGATACGGCGGAAACCAGCTTCACCCGCTTGGGCGACACGCGCCAGGCTCCTGCCGAATGGGAAGACGTGGTGATTGACCTCGCCGGTTACAAGAACCAGTCGGTGCACGTGGCCATCCAGTGCGTCAGCAAGGGGCAGTTCATCTTCCAAATCGACGACATTGAAGTGGTGAAGGATGCCGGTGAGTCGGCTGTCGGCGCGGTCGATGCGCGTCCGTGCGTGCTGTTTGTCGACCCTGCTTCGGGCACGCTGCACATCCACGCCGCTGAAACGCTGCGCGAGGTGGCCTTGTTCGACGTGGACGGGCGGTGGCTGACCACCGTGGCCGCCTCGGCTGACCAGTGCACCATCGACGTGTCCAACCTGCCTGCCGGGGTGTATGCCTGCCGCATCACCACCGCCACGGGGCGCACCGAGCTGGGCAAGTTTGCCGTGCGGTAATCGCTGACTGTTCTTACACGACGAAGGCGCAAAGCCCTCCTCCCCTCTGTGGAGTGAGGCTTTGCGCCTTCGTCTTTTGGCCGGGGTTGTCCGCCCGTTGTGCCCGGCTCGTCGTCCGCAGTGGGCGAGTTGTGCCCCGTGATGGACGGCTCCCGGCTGCACCCTTGGTGTCGCTGGTCATCCGGGTGGTGGAGAAGCCGCGTGTGTGAGGTGTGCTCCGGGGCAATCCGTGCTCCGGAGCATCCCTTGCTTTTTGCGGTGGCGTTTGCTTATTCCCATGTCATGTCAAAGCGGTCGCATGCGCCGGTGCGGTGGGCCAGGTGTTTGGTCGAGGGCGATATGCCGAAAAGGGGCGAGTAGGTGCGCACCTGGATGGTGCGCCCGTCGGGCATGAACTCCAGGATGCGCAGCCAGCCATCGCCGCCGTTGCCTTCCCAGCCACCGCCGAGCACCTGCACATTGAACATCATCTGGTTTACCGCCTTGCCTGCCGCGTTCTTGTCCCGGCGGAAGGCCACGCTGTCCTCAAAGGGGCCGGGCTTGCCGGTGTGTCCGCACATCACGAGTTGGATGTTGTGGCAGGGGTACACGAGCTTTTCCCACACGTCCTGCCCGTAGTTGCGCGGTTGTATGCGGTAGTTCTCGTTTTCGGTGCGCTGGGCTGTTCGTTCGTCGAGGAACGAGTGTATCAGCAGCATCACCTTGTGGTTCTTGTACGGCCCATCGGCCAGTTGCTTGGCCCAGGCCAGCACCTCGTCGCGCGGTGCCCACTCCAAGGCCAGCACGAGCATCTTGCCCCAATGGCTGTCCGTGAACTCGTAGGCGGCGTTTTCAAGTGAAGCCTTCCCTTCGCGGTTGGGGTAGGCGGCCACCACGCAGTCTGCCCACCGGCTGTTGCGCTCGAAGGGGAAGTATTCGGGGAAGTGTGTGAAGCCTTCGTCGCCCCGCACGTAGCCATACTCGTGGTTGCCTGTGGCGATGATGTAGGGCACCTTGTCGTCCAGCCGCTCCATGCAGTGCGATGCCCATTCCCACATTTGTCGGCTGGTTTGGTTGAGCATGGCGCGGTTGCGCACGATGTTCTCGTTCTGCTCCACCAAGTCGCCGGTGCACAGCACGGCCTTGATGCGCAGGCTGTCGATGTTGTCGGCGCACCAGGCGGTGGTGAGTTCGAACAGCGGCTGGTTGATGTCGTACTTGGTGTAGCCTTGTGGGTCGCCCAGCAGTATCATGGTAAACGATTGCGGGTCGGTCAGGTGTTGCTGGTCGGCCCGATGCTGCGCCGGTGCTGCCGTGAGGCACGCGAGCAGGGCTGCCGTGGCGGCAGCCTTAGGAAGGAAGTGTTTGCTTTGCATTTTGTTGATGAATTGGTTATGCACAAAGTAAGAAAACTTTCCACACCTGGCAAAGCCCGTCCTTGCCTGGCTGACCGTTTTTACCCCATTTGCGGACATATTTCCCCTTTTCTGCCGGGATGTTTTCCGATTTGTGCGCAGATATTCTACTGCCCACGATTTGGAAAACAGATGCCAAGCCTGCATGAAATTTTCTGCATCTGTTTCCAATATACCTATCTTGTTTCCAACAGCCGTGAAAATGCTTGTGATTTATGGGAACTGATTTGTTCAAGAAAAGTTTCATATAACTTTTTTTGAATTATGCAAATTCGAATAAGTGTTTTTATATCAGTGCTTTTTATAATCCGGAAAAAGCCGTTACCTTTGCAGGCACAAGTGGTTCCACTTGCAATTTCCCATTTGTTTTATCAATAAAATTATCTGTTATGAGTAACTTAAAAACTTACTTCAAGAAGAGTGTGTGCGCACTGAAGAATGGCTTTGCCTATCCTCGTGCTATTCCTGTTATTGCAAAAGCGGCATTTCATGCCATGTTTGGCAATGGGATTTATAAGGTGTCGTTCTCCAAAATAGGGCGGAAATGGTACTGCAATGTTCCCGGTTTTCCCAAAGAATTGTTTGAACATACGCTGATGGTTGGCGGTGCTTCCAAGTTCCTTGAATATTACTCACGTGGAGAGACTGAAATTGTCGCCATTATCAGAATTGCAAAGGAATGGGAGGAACAGTTTTATTGCGGAATGAGGTTGCACAAGTCAAGTTCCTCTTTAACGGGTGGGGCTTTCTATAAAGATCCAAGCGGAAACTTCGATGAAGAAATCTGGCTTTGCCCTGTTACATTGTTCCTGTTGGGAAGATACCCTAAGCGCGTCTTCATCTATAAGATAAACAAGAACTATTTGCATTGTCCCATATTTATTGAGTGAGCATTGTTGAAGATTCATTTCCTTATAATTCATGTGGATGGAGCCATCCTCATTATGGCTTCTAAATTTGGAGAGGCAGGAAATCCGGCAGGTGGGTGTGGTGTGTCATCGTGCAGTGGGTATTGCGTTCCAAATCTCAGTTTGATAAATCCAAACTAATATATTTATTTGCAAGGAATGAGAGAGTGACTAAATTTGCGGTGTATTCACAATGTGATCTTTCTTCAAGCGTGAAGAGATGATGTAGTAATTTTAAACCCTGCGAAACTTATTTTGCTTGTGACAAGCAGCTTGGTTTCATCTTATCCGTGGGAATGCATTCCCGTGGTGTAGCTCCTGCCGGTTTGTCCCCGGCGGGAGTTTTTATTCTTTCAGTTTTGACAGGGGGACTTTTCATTTGGACTCAATAGGTGTCAAGTGAATATGTTTCTGAAAGAAGCAGGGTGGCCGGGGCTTTCGGGCGTTCGGTCGCCCTGTTCGTGCTTTGTACAGAAGGATAAAGATAAAGGGCAACCGATTTTCCGGTTGCCCTTTATCTTTATTTGCTATTAGCCTTAGCTATTAGCTCCTTGCCTTATCCTCCAAAGTTGTCGTACAGGATGGACGATTCGTCCACGCCGAGTTCATCGAGCATAGCTACTACAGCCTTGCTCATGGGGCCGGGGCCGCACATGTAGTATTCGATGTCTTCGGGGGCTTCGTGGTCTTTCAAATACGTGTCGTAGATAACTTTGTGCACGAAGCCGGGGGTGTACTTCACGCCCGCCGCGTCGGCTGCCGGGTCGGGCCGGTCGAGGGCGAGGTGGAACGAGAAGTTGGGGAATTCCTTTTCCAGTTCCAGGAAGTCTTGCAGGTAGAACACTTCGTTCAAGGCGCGTGCGCCGTAGAAATAGGACATCTTGCGGTCGGTGGTGTGCAGCGTCTTGGTCATGTGCATGATTTGCGCACGCAACGGAGCCATGCCCGCGCCACCGCCAATCCACATCATTTCCTTCTTGGAGTTGAAGATGGGGTGGAAATCGCCGTAAGGGCCGCTCATCATCACCTTGTCGCCCGGCTTGAGGGTGAAAATATATGAAGATGCGATACCCGGCATCACGTCCATGAAGCCGCCGCCCTGTTCTTTCGGCTTGAAGGGCGGGGTGGCGATGCGCACCGTCAGCATGATGCGGTCGCCCTCGGCGGGATAGTTGGCCATGGAGTAGGCGCGGATGGTTTCCTCCGTGTTCTGGCATTTGAGGCCGAAGAGACCGAACTTCTGCCAGGCGGGCAGGTATTCGTCGCCAATGAGGCTCTTGTCGATGTCCTTGTCATAGTCCATGCTGAACTTCGGTATTTTGATTTGGGCGTATGAGCCGGGGATGAAGTCCATGTGCTCACCGGGAGGCAGGGCTACGATGAATTCCTTGATGAAGGTGGCCACGTTCTTGTTGCTGATGACTTCGCATTCCCATTCTTTGACACCGAGTACCGATTCGGGCACTTTGATGGACATGTCGCCTTTTACCTTCACCTGGCAACCGAGCCGCCAGTGGTCTTTCATCTGTTTGCGGTTGAAGTGCACCGCCTCGGTGGGCAGTATTTCGCCCCCGCCTTCGAGCACCTGGCATTTGCATTGTCCGCACGAGCCTTTGCCGCCACAGGCCGAGGGCAGAAATACGCCCGCGTTGGACATGGCGCTCAGCAGCGAGCCGCCCGATTCCACTTCCAGGTTTTTCTCTCCGTTCATCAGTATTTTGACCTTGCCTGAAGCCACGAGGTACTTCTTGGCTACGAGCAATATCACTACCAACAGCACGATGACCACGAGGAACACCACCAGGCTGGACAGGATATTGGTTGAATTGATTTCTAATAGCATCATATCTGTTTTTCTTTTTTCGTTCTACTTGCTGTTTCTTATATTTCCAATCCGGAGAAGCAGAGGAAAGCCATGGCCATCAGCCCTACGGTGATGAAGGTGATGCCCAATCCCCGCAGGGGTACCGGCACGTCGCTGTATTCCATGCGTTCGCGTATGGCGGCCAGCCCTACGATGGAAAGCATCCAGCCCAGACCCGAACCGAGGGCGTAGGCCACCACGTCGAGCATGTTGGTGAGTGCCTTGGGGTCGGTGGGTTCAAGCCCCACGCGTTGCTGCATGAAGAGCGCACCCCCCATGATGGCGCAGTTGACGGCAATCAGGGGAAGGAAGATGCCCAGCGAGGCGTAGAGGGAGGGCGAGAACTTTTCCACGGCCATTTCCACCAGCTGCGTGATGGCGGCGATGACGGCGATGAACAGGATGAAGCTCAGGTAGCTCAGGTCGAGGTCGGCGAAACTGGGGCTTAACCAGGTCAGCGCGCCTTTGCTCAGTACTTTGGTTTCAAGCAGGTAGTTCACCGGCAGGGTTATCAGCAGCACGAAAGTCACTGCGATGCCGAGCCCCACGGAGGTTTTCACGTTCTTGGACACGGCCAGGTACGAACACATGCCGAGGAAGAATGCGAAAATCATGTTGTCCACGAATATCGAGCGGACGAATAATGTGATTGCGTGTTCCATATCTTATAAATATCTTATTTTTCTTGTAAATCCTTGTTTACGGAACGGTGTATCCAGATGATGCAGGCCACGAGTATCAAGGCCATGGAGGGCATCATCATCAGCCCGTTGTCCACGTATCCGGCTTCGTAGAAGCTGCTTGGTATCACCTGGAAGCCGAACAGCTTGCCGCTGCCGAACAGCTCGCGCACGAACGCCACGGCAATCAGTATCCACGAATAGCCCAAGCCGTTGCCGAGGCCGTCGAGGAAAGAGTCCCATGGCTTGTTGCTCATGGCGTAGGCTTCGAGACGGCCCATGAGGATACAGTTGGTAATGATGAGGCCGATGTACACGGACAATTGCACGCTTACGTCGTAGGCAAAGGCTTTCAGTATTTCGCTCACCACGGTCACCACGGCAGCGACCACCACCAGTTGCACGATGATGCGCACGTTGTTGGGGATGGTGTTGCGCATGAGCGAGATGATGACGTTGGACAGGGCCACGATGATGGTCACCGACAAGCCCATGACAATGGCCGGTTTCAACTGGACGGTTACGGCCAGGGCCGAGCAAATACCCAACACTTGCACCACGACCGGGTTGTTCTTGTTCAACGGGCCGAGCAGTGCTTCTCTGAATCTATCATTTTTCATAATCGATGTTCCTCCTTATTGTGTTATTTGGTTAAACCTGCCGCTTTTTTCAGGAAAGGTTCATAGGGGGCGATGCTGTTGTAGAGCATGGATTCCACCCCCTTGCTGGTGATGGTGCCTCCCGAGAGTGCGTCCACCTGGTCTTGTCCCTGTGCGGTTTGTCCTGCTTTCATGACGGCGATGGAGACGAATTTGCCGTCCTTCATCAGTTCCTTGCCCTTGAATTGGTCGCGGAAGGCCGGTGTCACGATGTTCGAGCCCAGACCCGGCGTTTCGCTGGCGTGTGAGAAGAACACACCATCCACAGTGTTGCGGTCGTCGTTCAAGGCGATGTAGCCCCAGATAGCACCCCACAGCCCTTTGCCGTTCATGGGGATGATCCATTTGGTCTCGCTGTTCACTTCGGCCATGTAGATAGGCAGTTCATCGGCGGCGGGGGCGTAGTTGAAGTCCTTCACCGGGTCGAGTTCCTTGATGACATCGCCTTGTTTATTCAATATATATATATGCTGGATGTCATCGGCGAAGAGCTTGGCCGCATCGGCGCCTTCGAGCACTACGGCGGGCAGCGACGAGAGTATCTGTTTTTTCTTGTCCAGTTCCACATTGGCGTTCTGGCGGCTCTTCAGTGCCCCCGATGTGATGGAGAGCAGCAGAGCCACGACCACGACGATGGCCACCGTGTACACCATGATGTAGGCGTTGCCGTTCTTGTCGATGCCCTTCTTGGCTTTCCCGCCGTCTTCTATCAGTTCAAATTCGGAAGCGGGTGCCTGGCACACGGGGCATTTGTCGGGAGCCTTGTCGCCCTCGTGGATGTACCCGCACACTTTACATCTATATTTCTTCGTTGCCATAGTTTCTTTATTTTGTCGTTACACGTTTCAGTCTTTTCTTGATGTTGGCCTGCACCACGTAGTAGTCTATCAGTCCGGCAAACAAGTTCATGAGCAGGATGGCGAGCATCATGCCTTCGGCGTAGCCGGGGTTGAACACGCGGATGATGATGGCCATCGCGCCGATGAGGAAGCCGTAAATCCACTTGCCCGTCTCGGTGTGTGCCGAGGTTACGGGGTCGGTGGCCATGAACACGGCACCGAAGGCGAAGCCGCCATATACCAGGTGGCAGTACCAGGGGAAGTTGGCATAGGCCGTGTCGGGACCGAACTGGTTGAGCACGAAAGCCATGATGCCGCCTCCGAGGAACACGGAGAGCATCGTTTTCCAGCTGGCCACCTTGGTGATGAGCAGCAGCAGCGCGCCGATGGCAATGGCGATGATGGACGTTTCGCCCACCGAGCCGGGGA
>CALUML010000047.1 GCA_944321745.1 uncultured Bacteroidales bacterium | reverse complement strand
CTGTGGGGCGTACGGCGCACAACTGTTGGCAGTAGAATATCTGCGCACGAGTGGGAAAACAGCGGCGCACGCCGGGGGAAACATCTGCGCACGATTGGGGCAAGGCAAGCGCATGGGCGGGGACAACAAAGAGCGAGGGTGTGCCGGAATGGAAATCGGCACACCCTCGCTGCGTGGTGGTGGTGGTGGGGGGCTGCTATTGGTTGATGGCCCGTATTATATGTTGTTCGGGTTCATAGTATCACGCTTTTGTACTTTTTCCGTTCCTCCGGCGTGAGCAAGTCCATGTTGGCCACAAAGAACCGCTTCATGGCGTCTTCGATGATGGTTTTCTTGGAAACCCCGCTCCGCTTGAGCACGAGTTCCATGGATTCCTTGCTGAGGCGTTTCCTTTCTTCCGCTGTTGTCATAGGTCAGTCCTCCTTCAATGTTGCATGTTCTTCAAATCATGCGCGAAATAACGAAATTAAAATCAAACTCGCAAGCCTCCCCGTCACCGTGCGTTGCCCCATTTGCCGCCGAGCAGGCGGAGCTGCTTCTTGGTGGCCTCGGGCGAGGCGTGGATGTATATCATGGAGGTGCTGATGCTGGAGTGGCCCAGGATGTTCATGATGAGGAAGGGGTTTTGCGACACGTCGGCCAGGAGCGAGGCGCACGTGTGGCGGGCCACGTGGAAGGTGAGGTGCTTCGTGATGCCTGCCATCGGGCCGAGCAGGTCGAGGGCCATCTTGATGTAGGAGGTGCTCACCTTGGGGAAGAGGGTGGGGCCGTCGTGGGCCGCCATCCAGTGGCGGGCGATGCGGTCGGGCTTGCCGTCGAAGAGCAGCCCGAGGGGGTGGATGAGGTCGTGGCCGTAGCCCTTGAGCGTGTGGAGGGAGACCACGTAGCCGTCGGGCGTGTCGGTGAGGCTGCTTTTGAGCAGGGCGAGGTTGTCGGACACGCGCAGCCCCGTCCAGCACGAGTAGAGGAAGCGGTCGCGCACGGCCCGCAGGTTGGCGGGCAGCCCGTCGAGGGCTTCGAGGCGGGCGATTTCGTCCATGGTGAGGAAGGTCATGCGCGTCTCGCCCCGGAAGCGTTCGAGCTCCACCTCGTCGTAGGGGTCGCGCGCCAGGAGCCGCTGCCGCACGGCGCGCTTGGCGTACTTGTGGGTGAAGACGTGCATGTGGTGGGCCATCGTGGCCGAGTAGCGGGCGTGCAGGGCGCCGTCGAGCTGCTCGATGTGCCTCGGCTCCAGCTCGTCCACGGCCAGCCCGGGGAGCAGCTCGTCCACGATGTCGGCGTCGCGCCGGTACTTGACCACGCTGTCGGTGCCCAGGTTTTTTTCTTTTTTTATCTCCGAGCGTATGTAATCCGAAAATAATTGCTTACCTTTGCGCTCCGAAAGGCGGTTCAAAGCGTTGAAGTCAAAGTCCTTTCCGGTGCGTTCGTGGTCCAACGCCTTGTTCTTGTAATCGTTGAGCTTGCCTTGCAGCAGCGCGTCCACCACCCGGTATTGGGGGTGCTTGCGGCTCAGCTGCCCGTCGTGCCAGTACTTGGCCTCGACGAACACGCCGGTGCCCACGTAGCGGTACTTGCGGCGGTGGTAGCATTCGATTTTCACCTCGAACTTGGTGTCCGGCGCGGCGGGCTTGTTCTTGTAGTTGTGCACGAGTTTGAATTGCATGTTGCTTCCGTGTTAGAAATGTCCGACATCGTGTTTGACGGTTCGCGCCTTGCTCGGCGTTCCGACAAACATCGAACAAAAATACGAAAACATGCCGAAACATACAAGAAAAACCAACCCCCGCCACCCCGCCCGCACCCACACAAACGCTTAAAAGACAGAACTTAACCAAACATACAAAGGGCCCGTAGTTCAGTTGTATAGAACGTCAGATTCCGGTTCTGAAGGTCGTGGGTTAGAATCCCGCCGGGCTCACATAGGAAAAACTCTGCAAGCGTTGCTTGTGGAGTTTTTCTTTTTTGCGCTTCTTTTATTTTGAGGGGAGCAGGTTTGTGCTCTATGCTTACCGAAACGGCTTGCTCCTCTTCATGTACAGGAGGCTTGTTTCCCTGCAGGCCATTGGCATTTAACCCAAATCGGTCATTAGACCATTCGGTGAATGTCTTTGGCCGCTTTCCGTCTTGTGATGGTATTTTTCGTTGTCTTTCCTCTCGGCATAGCCCGCTATGCCTTCGAGAAAAGCCACCAGGAACCGTTTGTCAAAAGAACATCACAATTTCATCTTCATTCTATACTCGGGCGGCGTATGTTGAGTGATTTCCTCACCCTGAGAGAGCGAGTGTCGCAAAGCGGGGAAGGGGTAGGCAAGGGAAGGGTATGAGCCTAAGGCGGGCTGGGATGTGTGACGGCAAAAATTCCGCAAGTACGTAAATATTTTTCCATAGGCACGGAAATAAAATTCCGTACCTATGGAAAATCGCGTTTCGATGAAGTGAAGGGGAAATGCCCGATTGGGTCAATCGCCCAAGGGTCGTGTGAACAGCCGTTCCCGAGTCACGTAGCGGTCGAACAGGAAGAAGCCTGCCGTGATTACCGCAATGCCCGCGAAGCCCGCATAGCCCATCAGTCCGTTGCTTAGGTCGCTGCCGCCCGCCAGGTAGGTCAGCGGGAAACCTGCCAGGGCATTTATTGTGCCGTGGAACACTGCCGAGGCCACCACCGAGCGAGCCTTGAGCGTGATGTACACCATCATGGGCGACAACAACATGCAGAACGCCACCATCATGCCCGCGCCCGCTGCGGGATGTTGTGGGTAGTTGTACCCTTGCAGGATGAGCGGTGCATGCCACACGCCCCACACCAGCCCGATGAACAACGCCGCCAGCCACATGGGCCGTCCCGCCAGGTGGTGCACCATGTAGCCCCTCCAGCCCAGCTCCTCGCCGAAAGCAAACAGGGCATTGAGCGTACATCCTGCCACGAAGCCTTGTAGCAGCATGAGCAGCACGAAGCCGCCCCGCGCATACGTGCCTTCCAGCTGTTGCCGCATGGTGTCTAACTGTTCGGGCGACAGCGTGGCGGCATAGCGTTGCACCAACCCCTCGCCCGAGCCGTCAAAGCTTACCCCCGGAACGAGCAGGCTCAGCCCGAGCGACAATGCCACCAGCACTGCAGGCGTGAGCAACGCAACTGCCCACCAGCGGTTGATGTGCATCGACACGCGCAGCGGTCCCACGATGCCCTCTTGGTGGTGACACCGTTGTAACAAGGCGGCCACAGTGGCCGGAATAAGCATGTATGCCATGCCGAACAGCGTGAACCACGGCGACTGCACGTCTAATCCCGCCCAGTAGAACACGGCGACCGACGCCCAACTCACGGCGCATGTAAACAGGATAAACCGTCCCGTGTGCCAGATATACGATGTGGATGAAGAAGCAGACATAATTTATGATTTGTTTGATAGTTGTTTTGGTAAATGTGATGACAAAGGTAGTTGATTTCCACTATAGTTGGAATAGCGCGGGTTGGTTTTTTGTCTCCCTTGGGAGAAATGGACGGAAAAAGGAGAGGTCATGGGCACTATGCCTGTAAACAAAAAAGCACCACCGAAATCCATCGATGGTGCTTTCTCATTATTTGTTTCAATGCCTTACTTTACGATGCCTTGGAAGGTTTCATCGGCAGCAAACTTGGCAAATTCAATGTCGTTGGCAGCTTTGGCCTTCAGGCTGTTGTCTTTGGCAACGGCGGCCTTCAGATTGTCGTACACGGCGTTGCGGTCGTTGGTGCGGGCACCTACCACGGCTCCGAGGTATGAAGTCATGGCGTTGGGCGTGGCCACGGCGGCCAGCGTGCGGCGGGCACCGTTGTAGTCTTCGTTCAGTATCTGAACCAAGGCGGCGTTGTTCGTGGCTTCCGAGCCGAATGACGATTTAGCTTTCGCGTAGTCGCCCTTCAGCATGTGCACCGTGCCGAGTGCCTGGTTCAAGTCGCCGCTCGTGCCGGCAGCTTTGCCGAAGTATTGTTGCGCTTTGTCCAAATCGTTTTTGGCCAAGGCTACCAACCCCAGGTTGAAGTTCACATCGGCACTGTTGGCATCGATGCGGGCAGCCTTGTCGAAGTTGGCGGCAGCGGCATCAACGTTGCCTTGTTGCAGTTGTACCAAGCCGAGGTTGTTGTAACCGCGCACGTCCTTGCCGTAGTTGTCGATAACCTTTTGGTAGATGGCGGCTTTGGCGTTGAGGTCTTCCGTCAGCGTGGCGGCATAGAGCAGTTCGTCTACCGTCAGCACTTGTGCACTGTCCTTGGCCAGGCGGGCGATTTCTTCATCCGATTTGCCGATGACGTTTACGGTCAGTTGCATACGGGCACGGCGCAACTGCGGCAGGATTTCATCGGCGATGGTCGTAAAGGCTGCGGAAATGTTCTTGATTTCACGTTCGCGTTGTTCGGGGTCGGAGTACATGGAGAGCACGCGCAGCACGAGGTTCTTGTCCTGGATGTTGGAGGCTTCCATCAGTTTCTTGAAGCCGTCCCAGTCTTCGGCGGTGAAGTCCTTGCCGATTTCCACGTCGGCCTTGAGCTTTCTCATCTCGCGGTTGAGGAAGTTGGCAGTCGTGTTGAGGCGGCGTTCGGCCAGGTTCGTGTTCAGATCCAAGGCACCGTCAGGCGAAGCGTAGCCCACCACGTTCAGGCTGGCTATTTCTTTGTTTTCGGTGTCTTTGGCATCCTTCACGGCGGCTTTCAGGTCGGCCACGGCCTGTGACTTGGTTTCGCTGCTGCGGAGGTTCGACTGCTGGATGAGGAACTTGATGTCGGCTTCCTGCGTTTCCTGGATGATGCGTTGGAATTTGTCCGGGATGATGGCCGGGTTGATTTCGTTGGCATCGGTGGCGGCCAATTGTTCGGTGGCAACCACGCCGTCGGCTACTTTCACTTGCGGGATTTCGGGAGCCGCCTTTTCCTTGATTACGATGTCAAAGTCCAAGTACAGTTCCGATTTGGCCATTTCGGGCACGTACTTGAACGAAGCCGGGATGGAGAATTTTCCGCCTTCCTTTTGGTTGATCACCTGGTTGTTGCCCGTAACTTTTTCACCTTGGAACGTCTTGGGAGCACCCTTCGTTTCCGTGCCGTTGTATTTTAATACGGGGGTCACGGTCACTACGGCGTTCTTGTTGAAATACTTTTCGGGGAAGGTCCCTTCCACGGTGGCATCGATGTTGCCACCCTTTACTTCCAACGGGTTGGGAGTAACTTTAAACAAATCGGGTGCCAATTCACCCATCTTGTTGCTGCACGAGCTGAATCCCAGCGCGAGTACCAACGAAGCTGCTAAGAATACTTGCTTTTTCATAAATGAGAAGTGTTTTGTTGTATGTAATTGTTCAATGATAAATTTTCCTAAATCTGCCTACAAAAATAAAACATTTAGTGAGATGTTGGCGTATGCTCCGCACCTTTTTTACATTTTTTCTTTTTTATCGGGCTTGCAGACGGAATATTCCTTCCCTGCATCCGGGTATATAACAATGTATGGAAGGAAAAGTTTGGGCTAATCGGCTTTTTATAGTTTCCGGTAGAACGTTTTGGATTTCAGAATACGGAATACGGCATGGCTGCTCCCCGCTTCAGTTTCCCGACTTCTTCTGGATGTCATCGGCGTGGAACATGACGTTGGCGGGCGGCCGCTTGAAGTGCAGCTCGTTGGCCATGAATTCCATGTAGGGCGTGGCGTGGCGGAAGTAGGCCTGGTACCCGGCGCACAGGTAGTTCAATCCCGGGTTGCCGTAGCGGTCGGTGGCCAGGCGGTTTTTGGGACATTCGCCGTTGCACAGCCGCAGGAATTGGCATTCCCTGCACTGGCGTGGCAGGCTGTCTTGCTTGGCTTGGCCGAAACGCAGTTGCTTGTCCGAGAACATCATTTCGATGATGGTATTGCGGTGCAAGTTGCCCAGCTTGTATTCGGGGAACACGAAGTGGTCGCAGGCATATACATCGCCGTTGAACTCCATGGCGGCAGCGTGTCCGCAGGTACGGCCGAAGATGCACACGCCTGGCAAGCCTCCCACGAAGTTGGCCAGCGTGGCATCGAACAGCTGCACGAAGTATCGCCCCACATCGTGGCGCACCCATTCGTCGAATATCGTGATGTAGAATTGCCCGAAGTCCTCCGGGCGCACCGTCCATTGTGCCAGGGTGGCATCATCGGCGCGGGTGGGCGGCAGCAGGGAAAGGCCGTCGGGGCGGTTGTGTCCCACGCGCTCCACGATGGGGGAGAACTGCATGTAGTGCGCCCCTATCTCCTTGAAGAAGCGGTACACCTCCAGCGGGAAGCGCACGTTGTAGTCGTTGATGACGGACAGCACGTTGAAATCCACGCCGTGCCGTTGCAGCAGTTCCACGCCGCGCATCACCTGGGCGAATGTGCCGCGCCCGCCCCGGTTCTTGCGGTACACGTCGTGGCAATGCTCCGGCCCATCGAGCGAGATGCCGACCAGGAAGTTGTTGTCCTTGAAAAAGCGACACCACTCATCGTCGAGCAGCACGCCGTTGGTTTGCAGCGCATTGTCAATGCGCCTCCCTCGTCCGTACTTCCGTTGCAGGGCAAGAGCCTTGCGGTAGAAGTCGATGCCCGCCAGCAGGGTCTCGCCTCCGTGCCAGGTGAAGAGCACCTCGGGCACCGGCTGCGCGTTGATGTAGCCTTCTACGAAGTGCTCCAGCAGCGTGTCGCTCATCTGCATTCTGCGGTCGGGATAGAGTTTTTCTTTTTCCAGATAATAACAGTACGAGCAGCGCAGGTTGCACGCCGCCCCTACCGGCTTGGCCATGACGTAGGTGGGCATGGACAAGGGGTTGAAAGCAATGGTCTTTCCTCGGTTCATAGCGGTTCGGAAGGCAATCGGGTGGCAGGGATGGGTCAGCGGAGGTCTCCGGCCAGCAGGGTTTTCCACTCTTCCTCGCGGAAGCCCACGCACGCAAAACGGCCGTTGCGCAGCAGGACGGGACGTTTCACAAACATGCCGTCGGAGGCCAGTATCTTGACGAGTTCCGCCCGGGAGAGCGTTTTCAGCTTCTCCTTGATGTCATGCTCGCGGTACAGGCCGCCGCTGGTGTTGAAGAAGCGTGCCACGGGCAGCCCGCTCGCGGTTATCCATTCGTCCAACTCGGCTTCGGAGGGGTTCTGCTCCCTGATGGGGCGCACGGTGTAGTCCAGGCCGTGCGCCCGCAGCCATTGCCCGGCCTTGCGGCAGGTGCCGCACTTGTCGTAGCACAAAAGGGTCAGTTCTTCCATAATCTCATGCTTTTATTTGAACAGCCTTATGATGTCGTTCCCGTTGGCATACACCAGCAGGGCGAGCAGGATGAGCAGCCCGGCGGTCTGCGCGTATTCCATGAACTTGTCGCTGGGCTTGCGGCGGGCAATCATTTCATAGAGCAGGAACGCCATGTGGCCGCCGTCCAGGGCCGGGATGGGCAGGATGTTCATGAAGGCGAGAATGATGGAGAGGAAGGCCGTCATGAACCAGAAAGTCGTCCAGTCCCACGCCGTGGGGAACAGCTGCCCGATGGAGGCAAAACCGCCGAGGCTCTGCGCCCCCTCTTTGGTGAACACCAGCTTGAACTGTTTCACGTAGCTGGCGAGCGTCTCCCAGCCGAACTGCACGCCCGCCGGGATGGATTGCCAGAAAGTGTAGCGCACGTGTTCCACCGGCAGGAAGGCCGTGAAGGGCATCACGCTTACGCCCAGCTTGCCGTCGTCGCCCAAGGACACTTGTGCGCTCATGGGTTGCCCGTGGCGGGTGAAGTCGAGGATGATGGTCGAGTTGCGCGAGCGGGCCAGTTCGGCCGATATGTCCTGGAAGATGAACAGGCTCTGTCCGTTGATGCCCGTGATGCTGTCGCCCGGCTGCATCCCGGCGTGGTCGGCGGGCGTGCCTTGCAGCACGCTGTGCACCACGAAAGGTTGCCGCACGGCAAAGAGGGTGTTGTCTTCTGCCGCCAGCACTTGCTGCGCAAAATCCTCGGGCAGCACCACTTGAGCCGTGTCACCCCCCGCCCGTACCACGGTGACGTGTCGCCTACCGTCAATCAGCATCCGTTCTACCGCATCGGCCCGGTCGGCAGGGGCTTCGCCGTCGATGGCCACGATGCGGTCGCCGTTGCGGAAGCCGTTGTCCTGCATCAGCTGTGTGAACTCCAGCCCGTAGCGGGCGTTTTCCATCGGGAAGTATTCCTTGCCGTTGGAGTAGAGCAGGCCGATATAGATAATGATGGCTCCGATGAAGTTGAACAGCACCCCGCCGCAGATGATGGGCAACCGTTGCCACGCCGGGCGCGAGCGGTATTCCCATGGCTGCGGGGCTTGCGCCAGCTGGGTGGTGTCCATGGACTCGTCCACCATGCCCGCAATCTTGCACTATCCGCCCAGCGGCACCCACCCGATGCCCCATTCGGTCGCGTCGGGATATTTGCGCCAGTCATCGTCCGGCAGTTCGTCCAGCGGGATGGGCTCATACACCGTGTGGCCTTGCGCATCGGTCACGATGTCGCCATCGGCATCCACCTTCGGTCGTTCGTTGGCTGGCACGTTGGGGGAGAAGAAGCGCACCTGCCACTTGCCGTTGACCTTCTTGGCTCGCACGAGGGATATTTTGGGGTTGAAAAACAGGTAGAACTTGTCCACCCGCACCTTGAAGAGCCGTGCGAAGAGGAAGTGCCCCAGTTCGTGCACGAACACCAGGATGGACAGGCTGAGGATGAGCTGTAAAGCCCGGATGAGGAATGTCTCCATTGACTATTATATTAATATATGTATAAACGCGCCGGTGGACGGCGATGGCTTTTTCCGGCAAAAGTAATGAAAAAAGCCATGCGGGCGCGTGCTGCGGCGGATGCGTTAGCATATTTTATCATGAGCATGCGCACGGTTTTCTCGTTTTCTGCGGAGGTGTTTTCCCAATCGTGGGTAGTAGAATTTGTGCTCACGATTGGGAAAACATGCCCGCCAAGTCGGAAAACATACCGGCATAAAAGGAGAAAAGGAGGCGTACAGAATGCGGGTGCTTCGCCTGTAGTTGTATTCGCATTTGCCTTGAATCGGTGAGACTTTCCGTTTTTTCTTCCTCCCGGGACGCAAAAATAGCGGCGGTTATTTGGTGGAATGGAAAATTAACCCTACTTTTGCACCGTCATTCATCAAATGCCTTTTTAGCTCAGTTGGTAGAGCGGCTCATTCGTAATGAGCAGGTCGTGGGTTCGAGTCCCATGAAAGGCTCTTCGGAAGCGTTGAAAGCCATTGCTCTCAACGCTTTTTTGTTTCCTCTCATTTATTCATTCTCCATGACCGATTTGTACAAGACGATAGAATCCCCCGCCGAAGGACTTTACAAGGCGAAAGGCAGCAAGTTCCTGTCGTTTGCCTTGCCGGTGCGGAGTGCCGACGAGGTGAAGGAGCGCGTGAAAGCCTACCGCAAGGAGTATTATGACGCCCGTCACGTATGCTATGCCTATGTGTTGGGTGCGGAGCGTGCGGAATGGCGTGCCAACGATGACGGCGAACCTTCGGGCACGGCGGGCAGACCCATCCTGGGGCAAATCCATTCGCGCGAGTTGACCGACGTGCTGGTCGTGGTGGTGCGCTACTTCGGTGGCATCCTGTTGGGCACAAGCGGGTTGATTGCCGCCTACAAGGAAGCGGCGGCGGATGCACTGGAGCAAGCTACGGTGGTGGAGCGCACGGTGGAACGGCAGGTGGCCATACGCTTCGAATACCCCCTGATGAACGAAGTGATGCGGGTGGTGAAGGAGACGGGTGCGCAGGTGTTGGCGCAAAGCTATGATCAGGATTGCCGCATGACCCTCAGCATCCGTTTGCAGGATGCGCCCGCACTGGTGGCCAAACTGGACAAGCTGCATGCGACGGTGGAGTAGGGGGTGCCTCCGTGTGCTTCCCCGCCAAAACTTGTTGCACATTTTTTGCTGGTTTGTGTATTATCTTTATCTTTGCACCGGGAAAAAGGAACATTGTTTATTCTCTTATCTATAGCATTATCATGGTCAAAGAAAATTTCATCGAGTTGTTTGCCGACAGTTTCCGCAAGAATTGGGATTTGCCCGGTTATAGCGATTACGGAGAGAACGACACCCTCACGTATGCCGACATCGCCCGACAGGTGGCCCGGCTGCACCTCTTGTTCGAACAGTGCCACATCCGGCGCGATGACAAAATCGCGCTCATCGGCCGCAATTCGTCCAACTGGGCCATTACCTACGTGGCCACCGTGACCTACGGTGCTGTCATCGTACCTATCCTGCACGACTTCAACCCGAACGACGTGCACCACATAGCCAACCATTCGGAATCGAAGCTGCTCTTTACCGGCGACAGCATTTGGGAAAGCCTGGAAGAGGAAAAGCTCACGCAGGTCAAGGCCGTGTTCTCCTTGCGCGATTTCCGCTGCCTCACGCTGCTCAACCAGCACGAGGCCGCCGGGGAGGATGGGCAGGAGACCGACCCCATCGACCGTTTGGAACAAGACAAATTGCAACCTGACCACATCGCCCGCCTGTTTGCCGAACGCTATCCGAACGGCTTCACACGCGATGACATCCGCTATGCCGACAAGCTGAACAGCGAATTGGCATCCATCAACTACACCTCGGGCACCACGGGCTTCAGCAAGGGTGTGATGACCACGTGCAACAACCTGGCGGGCAACGTCACCTTCGGCTTCCGCACCAAGCTGGTGGCACCGGGCTACCGCATCGTGTGCTTCCTGCCGATGGCGCATGCCTACGGGTGCGCCTTCGACTTCCTGGCATCCACCTGCGCCGGCTGCCACATCCACTTCATTGGCAAGACCCCTTCGCCCAAGGTGCTGCTCAAGGCGTTTGCCGAGGTGCGCCCCAGCGTCATCTTCACGGTGCCGCTCATCATCGAAAAAATTTACAAGAAACAGATATTGCCGCTCATCGCCAAGCCTACCATGCGCTGGGTGCTGAACATCCCGCTGCTGAACCAGACTATCCTGGGGCAGATACGCAAGAAACTGGTTGACGCGCTCGGGGGCGAGTTCCGTGAAATCATCATCGGCGGCGCACCGCTCAACGCCGAGGTGGAAGAGTTCTTCCACAAGATGAAATTCCCCTTCACCGTGGGCTACGGCATGACGGAGTGCGCCCCGCTCATCAGCTACGCCAACAAGGACGAGTTCATCCCGAAGTCGTGCGGACGCATCCTCGACATCATGGAGGTGAAGATAGCCGACCCCGACCCGGCGACCGGCGAAGGCGAGATATGCGTGCGCGGCGAGAACGTGATGGCGGGCTACTACAAGAACCCCGAAGCCACGGCTCAGACATTTGATGCGGACGGTTGGTTGCGCACCGGCGACCTTGGCACGGTGGACCAGGCGGGCAACATCTTCATCCGCGGGCGGGCCAAGACCATGATATTGGGTGCCAACGGGCAGAACATCTATCCGGAAGAGATTGAATCGCGGCTGAACAACATGCCCTACGTGATGGAAAGCCTCGTGCTGGAAAGCCAGGGCAAGCTGGTGGCGTTGGTTTATCCCGATTACGAGGCGGTGGACTCCCAGCACCTCAACAAGGAGCAACTGGAAGAAAAGATGGAGGAAAACCGCCAGGCGGTCAACGCCCTGGCTGGTAATTATGAAAAGATAACGAAGATACAGCTCTTCCCGCACGAGTTCGAAAAGACCCCGAAAAAGAGCATAAAGCGGTATTTGTACAATGTGCAGTGATGTTTCATGATTGACTGCTTACCAGCAAGAGGAAAGCCCCGGTGCATAGTCGCATCGGGGCTTTCGTTGTTCATCAGAACCGGTTAATCACTAATCACTAATCGTTGACCGTTACTCCATACACTTCTTCGTACAGCGTTTTCTTTATCAGCGGGAAGTTTTTGTTGGCGAAGTGCGTGTCGTTGGTCATGATGAGCATGGGCAACATGCGTCCCGAGCCGTCGTAATAGGGTTGGGCGTAGGGATGTTGCACCACCTTGAAGCCGTTGCGTTCGTAAAAATGGATGCGGCGGATGGCATCCGGCTCGTCGGGCATTTCCACCTCCAGCACCACGGGCAGGGTGTGCAGGGCGAGAAACGCCTGGATGGTCTCCGTGCCCAGGTTTTGCCCACGCAGGGCGGGATCTACGGCGAAGTGCTCGCCGTAGACGAAGCGGTCGAACGTCCAATGGGTGAAGAAGCCCGCGAATTGTCCTTCCCGCATCAGGGCGGAAGCCGTGAAACGGGGTTCCGTGTCCAGGATGCGTGTCAAGTCGTCAAGCGTGCGCCGTTCGGAAGGCGGGAAGGCTTCGTGATACAGTTCGAACATCGGGGCAAACAAGGGGTCGGACGATCCTTCGATTTTCTTAAATTCAATCATGCTTGGTTATGGGTTATGGGTTATGAGCTACAAGCTACAAGTTTTGCAAAGGTAGGCATTATAATAAAAACATGCGCACGTTTTGCTTTAATTGCAGGTGCTTTTCTTAAACCTTTCGCCGCCGGGGCAGTCTATGGATTGGAACAAATGATTGGTCTTGAGGTGGGAGGCAACCGTTTCTCTTTCGGTCTCCTACCGGGGGAAACGGAGCGTGTCCGGGCTTTTGCCGGTACATGTTTTCCCGTTCGTGCGGGGGTGTTTTCCCGTTTCCGCGCAGATGTTCTACTGCCCACAGTTATGGGTCGTACAACCCATAACTGTGAGTCGTACGACCCACAACTGTGGGTCGTATAACCCATAACTGTGGGCAGTAAAAGTTGTGCTCACGATTCGGAAAACATCTGCTGACAAATCGGAAAACATCTGCTGGCAGGCCGGAAAACATCCGCGCACCAATCAGGGCACGCCATGCGCAACTTGTTCCCCACGTTGCCCTTTTATACGAACACGACATGTATTTTCAACTAAAACGCCATTGGGCACTCCTCGGCTTGTGCCTTTTTTCCATGCTTCCCCTCGCCGCGCAGCACAGCATCCAGTCGCGCGTGTACGACGGAAAGAGCGGCGAGGCTCTCGAAATGGTCACCGTGCGCCTTTTCCGCAGCAGCGACTCCACGCTGGTGCAGGGCGTGCAGACCGACCTGCGGGGCGGCTTCGCTCTCGACCACGTGAAGCCGGGGCGGTATTACCTGCTCGTCACCTCCATAGGCTACCGCGATTATCAGACGGACATCACGATGGGCAACCGGGATATTATCTTGAAAAATATACAATTGGAAGAAGATGCCCAGCTGCTTTCCGAGATTGAGGTGAAGGGCACCGCCGCTCAGATGCTGGTGCGGGGCGACACGTTGGAGTACAACGCTACTGCCTTCAAGACGGCCGAGAACGCCGTGGTAGAAGACCTGCTCAAGCGGCTGCCGGGGGTGGAAATCGACTCCGAGGGCAAAATCACGGTGAACGGCGAGGAGATACAGAAGATACGGGTGGACGGCAAGAAGTTCTTTGACGACGACATCGAGATGGCTACCAAGAACCTGCCTGCCGAGATGATTGAGAAGATACAGGTGATGGAGGAAATGTCGGACATGGCGAAGCTCACCGGCTTCGAGGATGACGACACGGAGCGTATCCTCAACCTGACGACCAAACCCAACCGGAGGCGGGGCCTCTTCTCCAACCTCACCGGGGGGCTGGGCGCGGACACCGACGGCGAGCTGCGCTACGACGTGAACGGCATTGTCAACATCATGGAAGGTAATTCGCAGACCACCGTGACCGCCGGGGCAAACAACATCAACACCTCCCGCAGTTTCCGGGGACGGGGCAGCGGGGGCAACGGCATCACCACCTCGCAGAACTTCGGCCTGAACAACAACAGCGAGCTGGGCGACAAATGGAAAATCAATGGCAACGCCTCGTTCAACCATTCGGCCAATGAGTCAGTCACCGACAGCTACAAGCTGAGTTATCTGAAGGATTCCACGTACACGGACTCCACGTACACCGTGTCGCACAACGAGAACTACGCGGCCTACCTGCGGTTGGACCTGGAGTGGAAGCCCGACACGATGAACACGTTCATTTTCCAGCCCAACGTGAACTACACCCGCTCGTTCAACGACCGCAACTACGACTTTGCCTACCTGGTGGAGGACAGCGTGACTTCGCTGGGCAACAGCGCGAGCTACGGGGACGGCTCGTCGTTCAACGCCGGACTGAACGTCATCTACAACCGCAAGTTCCGCAAGCGGGGACGCACCCTCACGGCCAACCTGCGCGGCGACCTGGGACTGACCGACAACGAAAGCTACAACTATTCCTACCGCGAGGGCATCGAGCAGGACACCATCGACCAACGCACCATCAACCGCTCCGACCGGTACAGCTTCAACGCCCGCATCTCCTACGTGGAACCGTTGTGGAACGTGAAGAACCTGCTGGAAGTGTCCGCCTTCTTCCAGGCCACCACGAACACCAGCACCAAGCAGCAATGGGACGGCGACCCGCTGGCACATTACGCCGACCTGTGCCTGTACCAATCCGCCCACCGGGAGTATAACACGCTGGACGAGGAATATAGCAACGACTTTGTGAACCGCTTTTATCGCGAGACGATGGAGGTGAACTACCGTTACACCGAGCAGGACTACAACCTCACGGTGGGCATCAAGGCCGAGCCGTCTCAGACGTACAGCCATACCACCTACGGCGACGGCCAGGTGCGCAACGTGGAGAACGAGGTGTTCAACTTCTCGCCCACGGCACGCTTCCGCTACAACTTCGGCCGGCGCAAGTTCATCCGCATCGACTACCGGGGCACCACCAGCCAGCCCATCGTGAGCCAGATGCAGCCGGTGAAGGACAACTCCAACATGATGAGCGAGTCGGTGGGCAACCCCTCGCTCAATCCCTCCTTCTCGCACCGGCTGCGGGCGTTCTACAGCACGTTCGACGAGCAGCGGTTCTCCTCGTTCAACGCTTCGATAGGGTTCAATGCCACGAAGGATGCGCTGGTGTCCAACACCTTGTACGACCGCACCGGCAAGCGTTACAACCAGACGGTCAATGCCGACAAAACGCCTTTCAGCGTGAGCGGCAACGTGATGTACAACACGCCCATCATCCAGAAGCGGCTGCACTTCAACACCCGCACCAGCCTGTCGTACAACCAGCGGTACGGCTACTCGCGCCAAGGCGTGGGTGTCATCGACACGGAGGTGGAAGCCTTGCCCCTGGGCGACCTCAGTTCCACCCGCACGTACAACGCCAGCGAGAATCTGTCGCTCACCTTCACCCACGATGTGGTAGAGGTGGGAGCGCGGGGTAGCGTGCGCTTCCAGCACACGGACAACAACCTGAACCCGCAGACCTCCACCATTTGGGACTGGACGGCCAGCGGCAACGTGGTGGTGCACCTGCCCTACAATATCAACATCAGCACGGATGTGAACTACACCACCCGCCGGGGCTACGATGCGGGGTTCAACCGCGACGAAGTGATATGGAACGCCTCCATCGACAAGAGTTTGTTCAAGAACCGGGGTGTGCTGTCCGTCCGTTGTTCGGACATCCTGCGCCAGCGGCTGAACATCCGCCAAAGCATCGGCGACAACTACATACAGACCAGCAGTTACAACACGCTCACCTCATACATCCTTGTAAGCTTCAGTTACAAGTTGAACCGCTTCGGCGGCCGGGATGCAGGCGACCGTCCCGGCTCGGACATCGGCCCGCGTCCCATGCCGGGCATGCCACCCCACATGCGGTGAGGTGTGAATTCAGGATAAGACATCATGGCTGCGTAAGGCAACCGCTTCATCTTTCGTCTCTCTCCGGGGAGATGGGTGAAGCGTTTTTTGTGTTTTTCCGGTACATGTTTCCCCGAAGAAAAAGAAAAACATCTCCGCATAAAACGGAAAACCTGTTAGGGTAAAGCAAAGAACTTATTGGGTCGAAACAGGAAGTTTTCCGGCGGCTTTCAGGTAGCGTGTCTCGCTCAGTTTGAGCGAGGCTTGGGCATCAATCAGGTCGGAACTGGCCTTTTGCCACATGGTTTGCGCTTCGAGGTAGTCGGCCAAGGTCTCCATGCCGACCTCGTAGTGGTTGCGGCTGGTCTTTAGGTTTTCTTCGGCTTGCCCCAGCGACTTGGCGGTGAACTGCACCTCCAGGAGGGCTTCCTCGTAGGTGTTCAGGGCTTGCATGAGTTCCAGCTGCATTTGCTCGGTGGCATCTTCGCGCTGTAGCTCCATGATTTTGATGTCGGTCTTGGCCGCTCGCAGCTTGTTGGCACCTTCGCCCCATTGGAACAGCGGGATGTTGACCGAGATGACCGCCGAGAATGCTCCTTGGTCGAACAACGGTTCGTTGTTCAGCTTGACTCCATAGGCGTAGTTATACGCGCCCATGACCCCGATGTTGGGCAGGAAGTCGCTTCGGGTCAGGTTCTTCTCTTGCTCTTTCAGTTCGATTTGCTTGCCCAGCAGGGCGTATTCGGGGCGTGCGGTTACGTCGGCTTCCGGCTTCAGGTGGGGCAGGGGCGCGTCGAAGGTTTGGGAGAGCGGCACTGCGCTCAGCAGTGGCAAGCCGAT
>CALUML010000046.1 GCA_944321745.1 uncultured Bacteroidales bacterium | reverse complement strand
GTCGGGCACGCCGTCGCCGTCCGCGTCGAGCGGGCAGCCGTATTCGTCCGCCTGCCCGGGGGCTTCGCGGGGCGTGTCGGCGCAGCGGTCGAGGTAGTCGGGCACGCCGTCGCCGTCCGTGTCGAGCGGGCAGCCGTCACCGTCCACCTTGCCCCAGGCGGCGGCGGGGGTGTCGGGGCATTTATCCAGGTAGTCGGGCACGCCGTCGCCGTCCGTGTCGAGCGGGCAGCCGTCCGGGCCGACTTGCCCGTAGGCGGCCTCGGGCGTGTCGGGGCATTGGTCCTCGTAGTCGAACACGCCGTCGCCGTCCGTGTCGAGCGGGCAACCGATGCTGTCCACCATGCCCTTGGCGGTCGAGGGAGTGCCGGGGCATTGGTCGAGGTAGTCGGGCACGCCGTCGCCGTCCGTGTCGAGCGGGCAGCCATGCTCGTCCACCAGCACCTTGCGGGGCGTGTCGGGACACAGGTCGAACTTGTCCTTCACCCCGTCGCGGTCGCGGTCTTGCTTGTTCCCGAAAACGAAATTGATGCCCACGGCAAAGTTCATGCCCTTGGCCTTGTAAGGCACGGGGATGGCCAGGTTGGAGAGGCCGCCTTCCAGCCCGAGCGGCAAGCGGGCGTTGCTGAGCGACACGTAGTCGGCGGTAACGAACCAGTTGATGATGCCGCTGCGCAGCCCCACGCCGATGCCCATGGAGCCGAAGTTGCCGTTGAGGAAGGAGTAGGACACGCCGAGGTTGAACCAGTTGGCGGGCCGCCCGGTGACGGCGAGGGTGACTTCCTCGTAGAGCCTGCGCTTGTGCAGCATGGTGCGCGAGAGCACGCCGAAGCTGAGCTTGTAGTCCCACAAGCCGTACTCCGCGCCCACGTTGAGCTTGGGGCTGGTGGAGGTGGTGAAGGGGTTGGTGCCGCCCAGTTCGTAGTTCATGCTGTTGGTGAGGGCGTTGGCGAGGGTGTCCATCACGTCTTCCTGCCAGGACTCGTCGCTGAGGTCGGTGTTTTCGTCCACGAAGCCGTCGAAGGCGTAGTCGATGCTGTAGGTCACGTTGTTGGGGTTGCCCTGCCAGCGGATGAAGCCGAGGTCGGTGACGGCGGCGGACAGGGTGAGGGCTTCGATGGGCTTATAGGTCACGCCCAGGTCGATGCCCGCGCCCAGCCCGGAGGGACGCACCCAGTCCATGACGCTGCCGGGCATTTCGTAGCCGATGGACTCCTCGCTGACCGAAAGCAGCAGGGGCGACGACACGTTGAGCGTGCCGCTGCCCCGCAAGGTCCACTGGTCCATGCCCGCCGTGAGTTCGAGCGAGTTGTTGAACGTGGAGGCATTGGCTATGCCGTAGAGGAACTTCACCTTACCGCCCACGGTCCACTTGTCGTTTATCTGGTGCGAATAGCCCAGGCCGGCCTCCAGGTAGGCGTTCACGTCCGCGCCGAGGGGGCTGAGATCGTACCGGTTGCCGTACAGTTCGGGCGTGCCTTCGAGGGCCAGGCGGAAGAGGTCGCGCGGCACGGACACCTGCCCGTCCACCCGGGCCTGGAGCGAGAAGTTCCAATAGCCGTCGCCCGTGCGGAAGCCGAAGCCCAGCAGGTTCATCTGCAAGTCGGTGCGCAGCATGGTGTTGCCCCGCAGGGCACGCAGGAAGTTGTCGCGCCCGTCGGCATTCTGGGGATTGAGGAACAGCATGGTGCGCCCGTCGCGGTATTGCACCACGTCCTTCAGCGCAAGCGAATTGTTCATCAGCCCGAACGAGGTGTAGCCGATGGCCGGCAGGCTGATGTAGACCTTGCTCAGCGGCTGGAAGGCAGGGTTGAGGTATTGCCGCGTGGGCACGTTGTCCATGAAATAGAGCGTGTTCACCTGTTGGGCACGCAGCGTGGCGGCCGTCCCGCACAGCAGGGCGGCATACATTATTATATATGAGATGCGTTTCATCGTGTAAGTCCTCCTTCGTTGTTACTGTTTCATGATGCTTGAGTTCACTTCGCCTTTCACGTACACGCCCACTTGCATGCCGAAGTAGTTGTCCGTCTCGAAACGCACCCGCTTGCCCGGCTCCTGCCGCAGGTGGATGGAGTAGACGATGCTGTTCACCCGGCGCAAGGCATCGTAGGCCGCCTGGTCCACATCGATGTTCCACTGCACCGGCTCGGCGGCAGCATCCTGCGGCACACGCCCTTCATCGTCCACGTCGGGCATCGGCAGTTCGTAACGGTTGTCCATCGGCACGTCCACCGCCTGCCCGTCGGCATCGAGGAAGGCATCCAAAACCAGCTCGAAGCCCACCGGCAGACCGTTTTCCAAGGTCAGGGCCAGCAGGGCCTGCTCCAGCACGATGCCATCGGGCATGAGGGAGTCAAGCTCCAGCCCCGCGACGGTGTCGCGGATGACAATCTCGCTGCCCTCGGCACTGGCATCGAACCACAACGGCACTACCGCCTCGCGCACCACGTGCACGGCGGCATCGGGCGTGAGGAAGGACAGGCTGCCGTCCGCCCGCTCGTCCGCCCGGGCCGAGTAGGCAAATTCCAGAGCGTTGGGCAAGGGGTCGGTGGCGAAAAGCGCATTGGTCTGTGCGCTCTCACGATCGAAGCGGAACCAGTTTTCACCGCCCCACAAGCCCGGCATTTCGGCCACGTTGTCAATATCCAGCGTGGTGGACTGGCTGCCGCCGAACGAGGCGAATACTTCCGAACCCGCCACCGGGTTGCCCGCTTCGTCCTCGCGGTACGCCTTGACGTAGGCGATGTCGAACAGCACGGGGATGCCCGCATTGGTGCGCACCCCGAAGTTCACTTGCGGGTCGTACAACTTGAAGCCGTCCAGGAAGCTCAGGTCGAAGTCCGTTATCGTGCCGATGTGCTGTTCCATCTTCACCGCGCTGAACGTGCCGTAGGCCACCGTCCAGTCGAGCGTTTCAAGCGAAAAAGAAGTGGTCAGTTTGTCCGAAGTGCTTATTGTCAGTCCGTCACCCGTGTAGATGGTGAGGGTCATCTTCAGCGGCAGGCCGCCCGTGCGGTCATCCCCACCCTCAAAAGGCGTGATGTCGAGATTGCGGAACACGAACTGTCCCGGCACACCCGGCTGCGGCGTGATGCTGTCGGCCACCATGCCCGTGCGCCCATCGGTGTAGCGCACTTTGTCCGGGTCAAACTCTATCTTCACCTGCAAGTCGCCCACAGGCAGGTCGGCCAACGTGTGGCTCACCTGCACCGAGAAGCGCAACTCGCTCACCTGCGCCTCGCGTATCATCTCGCGCTCGTCCTCGTTCATCTGCATATCGAAGAAGTCGTAGGTGATGAATTCCGAAATCGTCTGCCCGGCAGACAACGGCAAATCCACATCGCCCGGCACGCCATGCTCGCTGATGTATTCGGAGAACGCATACGTCACATCGAAGTCATCCACTTTTTCCGACAGGGCGATGGGAGTCATCTCATACGTCATGCTGTCGGTCAAGGCCACTTCCAGCCCGCCATCCCCATCGACGGCAATGAGGCTGTCCGTGTCTATCCGCTCCAGCAGATCCTTCAATTCAAGCCGAGCCTTCCCGGCAGGCAATGCCAACGAAGCGGGCAAAGCCATCTCCATGTCAATGTTGCTCAAGTCCACATCATTGAAGCACGAAGCCAACGCCAGCGGGCACAAAGCCAGCACCGCACCGCGTTTCCAGAAACTTTTCTTGTTCATATGAAGTTTTTAATGGATAATCGTCCGCCGCACCGCCGCCACGCACCGCACAAAGCACGGCAGGCCGCACCGGGGAAACGCCACAAAAGTAATGTTTTTTAACAACAGTGCCAAGTGAATGAATAACAAGTTACAAGAAAATGGAAATGTCACACCGTGCTACCTCAAGACAAACACAGGCTCGGGACAATCGCTCGCTTTTCCGGCCAGCGGCAAAGAGCGCAAGCTCTATTTTTTTACCCATTATAGATAGAGAGCTTTTTGTTTATGAAGTAATTAAAACTTACCCGTTGGCGGAATGAAGCCAGCGCATACTTGACTCTGCTACGGGCAAAAAAGCATGATAGACCGCGACAATCACGATAAGGGTTTCAGTACGACTGAAAGCATCACGGCCGACAAGGCTGCGGATTTCCTCGACCGGCTTTCTTTTCGGATAAAATTAATTCTTATGATTTATTTGGCTGGTACAAGCGCACCTGCGCCTTGGAGGCGATGATGCCATCCACTTCTCCCCATTAGCCTTTTTCTCCGTTATATCGCATGAAAACTTCCTCTATACTGCACGTAAATTTCCGGTATACCGCATGAAAATTTCCGGTATACTGGAAATTTCCAGCTTGTATACCGGCGGATTTCATGCGCTATATCGGCGGATTTCATGCGGACGTGCGGAGCCTTTACACCCGCCTTTGCCTTGGTTGAAAAAAAATTCCTACCTTTGCTCCCCACAGCGTAATCCTATCCTTAATTTATATATGGAAATAACTATCTGCAAGGGCACCGACCCGTACCTGTACCAATGGGTCGGCCCGCTGGTGATGGACAAGGCGGTCATCAAATACAACAACAATTACCCCTTCAAGACGGCAGAGAACTACGCTTGGCATATCGCGTTCGAGGGCGGGCAGGTGCTCGGCTTTGTGCCGATGGAGTTGCGCAAGACTCGCGCCATCTTCAACAATTATTACGTGGCGAAGGACTCACCCGAGGTGCTCGAAGCATTGTTGCGCCACGTGAAGGACACTTACGGGATGTCCCCCATCGAGGCGGTTGTGCACACCCGCCATGCCGAGCTGTTCCAGCGCAATGGTTTCGAACCTTTCATCACGTGGAAGAAATACGTAAAACTGATGTATGTTGCCACCGGAAAGAAAAGCTAACGTCTACGAACTGGCCGTGCAGCGGCTGGACCGCGTATTCCGCGACTTCGATAACATCTACGTGTCCTTTTCGGGCGGCAAGGATAGTGGTGCATTGCTCAACATGTGCATCGACTACATCCGCCGCAGCGGGCTGAAGCGTAAGATAGGCGTGTACCACATGGACTACGAGGTGCAGTACGCCGAAACCACCAAATACGTGGAGCGGATGTGGGCCGATAATGCCGACGTGCTGGAGGTGTACCACGTGTGTGTGCCGTTCAAAGTGCCTACGTGCACGTCCATGTTCCAAACCTATTGGCGGCCGTGGGACGATGGCTGCCGCGAGCTGTGGGTGCGCGAGATGCCCGCTTATGCCTACACGAAGGAAGACTTCGACTTCTACAAGGAGGACATGTGGGACTACGACTTCCAGAACATGTTCGCCCTATGGTATCACGAGCACAAGAAGGCGTACAAAACGTGCTGCCTCATCGGCATACGCACTCAAGAGAGCTTCAACCGCTGGCGCACCATTTACTCCGAGCGACGGGTGTCGCGTTACAAGGACTTGAAGTGGACCAACCGCCTGGAGGGCAACGTATACAACGCCTACGTGATGTACGACTGGCTCACCACCGATGTGTGGACGGCCAATGGAAAGTTCGGTTGGGACTACAATCATCTGTATGACCTCTACTATATGGCCGGCGTGCCGCTGGAGAAGCAGCGGGTGGCCAGTCCCTTCCTCACCACCGCCCGCGAAAGCCTGCACTTGTACCGTGCCATTGACCCCGACATGTGGGGCAAGATGATATGCCGCGTCAACGGCGTGAACTTCACGGCTATATACGGACGCTCTACCGCCACCGGGCGGCTTCTGGCCAGCCCGCCCCCCGGCCACACGTGGGAAAGCTACATGAACTTCCTGCTCTCCACACTGCCCCAGGACATCAGCGACAACTACCGCCGCAAGCTGGCGGTGAGCATCGACTTCTGGCGGTCGCGCGGGGGATGCCTCGAAGATGACACCATCCAGAAACTGCGCGACGCGGGCATCCAGCTGGAGGTGGTGTCCAGCAGCTACCGCACACGCAAGAAAGCCGTGAAGATGGAGTATATGGACGACATGGACATCGCCGAATTCAAGGACTTGCCCACGTTCAAGCGCATCTGCATCTGCATCCTGAAGAACGACCACACGTGCCGCTACATGGGTTTTTCGCCCACCAAGGAAGAATTGTTGAAAAAGGAACGGGCCATGCAGTTGTACAACAGCTTGAACGACGATGCCAAGCCCGCCCTGGCAGCCGCCGACGGTACCGCCCCGCCCAAACGCCGACGGGGTCGCCCGCCCAAGAACGCGGCTATCTATTAGGTCCAAGGGGGGACATAGAGAAAGAATATTTACTTTTCAAACTGTCAAATAGAACGAAAACATAGTTTGTCCCGAAGTTTCGCATTGGAACGATGAGTTACTTCAAGCGTCCCGAAGGTAGAACAACGGCAGTTGCACACTATGTTATCGTACCCATAAGGACGAGCACAGCGGTGCAACTATGTTGCCTATGCCGTCCTTCACACCAACAAGACCGATCGACAATGGAAGAATTTGTAAGCCCGGTGTACGGCGTGCGAGCCGTACCCGTAGAGAAAGTACGTGCCAATTCATACAATCCGAATATCGTGCCCCCGCCGGAGATGAAGCTCTTGGAAAAGTCCATCTGGGAGGACGGCTACACCATGCCGTGCGTGTGCTACTATATTCCCGAGGAGGATGTGTACGAACTGGTGGACGGCTACCACCGCTACATGGTGCTGAAGACTTCGCAGCGCATCTACGAGCGGGAAAAAGGGATGCTCCCCGTGAGTGTCATCGACAAGGACTTGTCCAACCGCATGGCTTCCACCATACGCCACAACCGGGCGCGCGGGGTGCACAGCGTGGAGCTGATGACGCAAATTGTATCCGAACTGAAGAAGTCGGGCGTGACCGACAACTGGATTATGCAGAACATCGGCATGGATCGCGACGAGCTGCTGCGCCTCAAGCAGGTGTCCGGCTTGGCCGAGCTGTTTGCCGACCGCAACTTCTCCATTCCCGACCGTAGCGAAGACGAACCCTTTCGGAAAGGATAAACATTATAATAAGCACACGGAATACACAGGTTTTTGTTTCCCGCAGATTACGCGGATTAGCGCGGATACTATTCGTCTGCGTTTATCTGCGTAATCTGCGGGAAACAAAACCCTGTGTATTCCGTGTGTCTGTTTTATGCTACCACACTTCCACCAGGGCCGCGGCTGCCTTGCACCGGTCGCGCAGGGCATCCAGGTCGCTACCGTTGGGGGCGTAGCACAGCACCACACCCATGCGGCGGTTGAGTTTCGTGTAGGGTTTGCCGAAGATGCGCAGGTACGTGTCCGGCTGGCGGCACACCTCCTCTTCACCCCGGTAGCGTGGGGCTTCGCGGCTGGCGATGGGCGACAGTATCACGGCACTGGCTCCCATGCGTTCCTGTGTGATGCCGGGGATGGGCAGTCCCAGCACGGCCCGCAGGTGCAGTTCGAATTCGTTTAGGTTCTGCGTGCCCGCCAGCGTCACCATGCCCGTGTCGTGCGGGCGGGGCGACAGTTCCGAGAAGTACACCCCGTGCTCATGGCTCAGGAAAAACTCCACGCCCCAGATGCCCGCTCCGGTCAATGCTTCGGTCACTTTGGCGGCCATGCGTTGTGCCTCTGCCAAGTGTTCGGGGCTGACGTAGGCGGGCTGGAAGCTCTCGCGGTAGTCGCCCCCCTGTTGCACGTGTCCGATGGGCGGGCAGAACAGCGTAGGGCCGTTCTTTTGCGTCACCGTGAGCAGCGTGATTTCGCTGTCGAAGCGGATGAATTCTTCCACAATCAGTTCTTTAATATCGCCCCGACTGCCACTGCATCCGTATTCCCAGGCGTGCGCCAGGTCATCGGCACTGCGCACCACCGACTGTCCCTTGCCCGATGACGACATCAGCGGCTTCACCACGCAGGGAAAGCCTATCTCATGAGCCGCTGCCCGCAGCTCGTCCAGCGACCGGGCGTAGAAATACCGTGCCGTTTTCAGTCCCAGTTCCTTGGCCGCCAGATCGCGTATGGCCTTGCGGTTCATGGTAAAGTTCACCGCACGCGCACTGGGCACCACCTGGATGCCTTCGCGTTCATAATAGTTGTACAGCCGCTCGGTGCGGATGGCCTCGATTTCGGGCACGATGATGTCCGGCTTGTGCTTGGCCACCGCCGCGTCCAACGCATCGCCGTCCAGCATGTTAAACACTTCGTATGCGTCGGCCACCTGCATGGCCGGTGCGCCCGCATACGAGTCGCACGCCACCACGTATTGTCCTATCCGCTTAGCCGCGATAACGAATTCCTTGCCCAGTTCCCCCGAGCCTAACAACAAAATTTTCTTGGTCATTATTTAGTTACAAGTTACGTTACAGGTTACGGATTGTCCGTTTCCCGTTGCAAAGATACGCATCTATATCGGAATGCCGACCATGCGGGGGCAGGGCTTTTATGCTTTTTCCGACGACAGGTTTTTCTTTTTCCCCTTATTAGATGTTTTACTGCCCACGTTTGGAGGAAACATCCCCGCACGCGTCAGCGTATATTTCCGCCCGTTCCTTTTGGTAATCCGAATAGTTTCCATACATTTGCCTCATCAACCGCGAGAAAAAGGGAGGTGTCCATGAAGCAAGCGTTCATTCGGCTGTTCGACCAAGTAATCTTCAAGGTGCTCACCCTGTTGGGATGCACGGGGCTGTTCGCCGCCTGTTACGGCACGGTGGAAGGCACGTTTTGGGAAATCAAGGGGCGGGTGACCGCGCCGGACGGCGAGCCGTTGGCGGGTATCCGGGTGTCGGCACACATGGAGGATGGTTATCCGCTGTGCGATGTCCGGACCGACGAGGACGGCGGTTATGGGCTGTTTTGCGACCGCATCGGCGGCGTTTACGTCAAGGCCGAAGACGTGGACGGCGCGGAGGGTGGCGGATGCTTCGCCGCCGATAGCGCGACAGTGGAGACTTACCCGGTTAGGGGCGGCGGCACGCGGCCGCGGGCTGTCAACTTTACCTTGGAACGGGAAACAGAGTAGCGGGTAGCGAGTAGCGAGTAGCGGGTAGACCGCGAGCATAAATCTGCGTAATCTGCGGGAAACAACGGGAAACAATCTGAAATTTGGAATTTGAAATCTGAAATAAAATATGAAGAAGAAAGTGAACCGATGGTTTGACAAGGTGGTGGCTGCCCTGCTGACCTGGTTGGGCATTGCCGCCACGGGGTGCAGTCTGTCCACAGAATACGGCGTACCCCATGCCGATTACATCCTGCGGGGCAAGGTGACCCGCGCCGACACCCAGGAGCCGATAGTGGGCATCCGAGTTGCGGTGGGTGATGGGGGGTATCATGCCGATACGCTCTACACCGATGCCAACGGGGAATACCGCCGGATGTACCTTCTTTCCCCGCAAAGCATCAAGGTGGAGGATGTAGACGGTGCGGCAGGTGGCGGGCGGTTCGCCCCGGACAGCCTCCGGGTGACATCCGAGCATCTGGTTGATATAGAACTGGGCGAGGGTTGGTACAGCGGCACATACGGCATCACCGCCGACTTCGCCTTGAAGCAGCAGGACGGCGAGCATTAACACACGGATCGCATTAACCATATTTATTATATGAAAAGAGGTATTGTCAAGTCGTTGGACAAATTGATTGCTGCCGTGCTGGCCTTGCTGGGCATCACGGCAACGGGTTGTGAAGAACAGATGCTGGAATACGGCTCGCCCTATGCCACGTTCAAGATTAGGGGGACGGTTACACAGGAAGCCACCCAAGAGCCGGTGGAAGGTATTCGCGTGCTGCTGGGCACCACGGAACATTATTATTACGACACCCTGCACACGGATGCTCAAGGAAAATATGAGTGCGTAGAAGGAGGGGTTGCGATGTTTGACACTACTTGGGTCAAGGTGGAAGACGTGGACGGCGCGGCTCATGGAGGATCTTTTGCCGCAGATAGTGCCATGCTGACACCCGAACAACTCGTTATGACCGAAGAAGGAGAAGGCTGGAACATCGGAACTTTTGAGGGAACGCTTGACTTCTCGTTGAAACCCCAATCCGAAGAACAACCCGCCGAAACGCCCCAGCCATGAACCTGAAGAAGAAAGCCACCCTCGAGCTCTACCGCCTGCACCGCCACAACCAGGCGCAGCTGCACGAGTTGAGTTACCTGTTCTGGGAATGCACGTTGCGGTGCAACTTCGCCTGCCTGCACTGCGGCAGCGACTGCAAGAAGGAGGCCGCCGTGCCCGACATGCCGCTGGCCGACTTCCTGCGTGCGCTGGACAGCATCACGCCGCATGTGAACCCGCACAAGACGATTATCGTGCTTACGGGTGGCGAGCCGCTGTCGCGCAAGGACCTGGAGGCGTGCGGGGCGGAGTTTTACCAGCGGGGCTTCCCTTGGGGCATGGTGACCAACGGCTACGGGCTGACCGCCGACCGCTTTGCCCGCCTCGTGGATGCGGGGCTGCGCTCGCTCACCATCAGCCTGGACGGGCTGACGGAGGAGGTGCACGACTGGTTCCGGGGCAAGCGCGGGTCGTGGCAACGGGCCGTGGAGGCCATCCGCCGCGCCGCCGCCACCGAGGAACTGGTGTTCGACGTGGTAACGTGCGTGCATCAGCGCAACTTGGCCGACCTCGAAGCCATGCGCGACTTGCTCGTGTCGCTCGGCGTGAAGCAGTGGCGGCTGTTCCAGATATTCCCCAAGGGCAGGGCGGCGGACAATCCCTTGCTCCATCTCGCTCCTGCCGACTTCCGCCGCATGATGGAATTCATCAAGCAGACGCGCCGGGAGGGGCTCATCAAGGCCTCGTTCGGCTGCGAGGGCTTCCTGGGCGACTACGAGCTGGAGGTGCGCGACACCCCTTTCTTTTGCCGGGCGGGCATCCAGGTAGGCTCGGTGCTGGCCGACGGCTCCATCAGCGCGTGCCCCAGCCTGCGTGCCGACTATATACAAGGCAATATTTATCAAGATGATTTTTGGACGGTGTGGAACGAACGCTTCCAGGTAATGCGCGACCGTTCGTGGACCCGCACCGGGCGTTGTGCCGACTGCAAGGTGTACCGCTACTGCGAAGGCAACGGCTTGCACCTGCGCGATGAGCACACCGGCGAATTGCTGTGCTGCCATTGGGAGCAGCTGCAATGATGGGTAGGAACGCAAATGACGCGAATAACGCGGATGAACGCAAATTTTACAACTTTCTTGCGTTCGTTCGCGTTATTCGCGTCATCTGCGTTCTCTTTTATTTGCGTTCTTCCAGTACGAACCGCCACGGTTTGCTCACCCACGGCTCGCCCGCGTAGCCGATGCCGATTCGTGGGGTGGTGGCGAAGCGGGTGGCCTCGGGTGCGTCCTCTATCCACAGTTCCGGGCTGGTGAGTAGGCTCGTGCCGTTGAGCGACCGGTCGATGCCTAAGGCGCGGCCCGTGCGCCCGGGGCCGGAGTGCCCGCCGATGCCCCGTATGAGCACGGCCTGCGGGTTACCCGGTGTGGAGGGCACCACGTTGAGCATCCAATGCATACCATATATAAGGTAGATGTACACGGTGCCGCCGTCGTGGTACATCACTTCCGTGCGGGTGGTGCGTCCCCGGCTGGCGTGGCAGGCCTTGTCCGTCTCGCCCACGTAAGCCTCCGTCTCGGTGATGGGGTAGCGTGCGGTGCGTCCGTCGGGCAACCGCCGCACGAGGGTCTTGCCCAGCAGCAGGCGCGCCACGGTCACGGCATCCTGCCGGTAAAAGGCGGCATCCAGTTTCTTGTGCATGGTGGTGTGTATTAGCACACGGATAACACGGGATTGAACGGATTGAATGGATGGTAGTCAACAGTCGACAGTCAACGGTGTCGCACAAGAAAATCTGTGTAATCCCGTGTTATCCGTGTTGTCCGTGTGCTAAATAATCATCCGTTATTCCGGTTTGTATCCGAAGGTGCGCAGTTTGCTGTCCTTGTTGCGCCAGTCCTTTTCCACTTTGACGAACATTTCGAGGAACACCTTTTTGCCGAAAAAGGCCTCGATGTCCTTGCGGGCTTCCATGCCCACCTTTTTCAGGGCTTTGCCGCCGTGGCCGATGATAATGCCCTTTTGTGACTCGCGCTCCACGTACACCACGGCATGGATGCGTATCAGCTTTTCCTCTTCGCGGAATTGCTCCACTTCCACCTCCACCGAGTAGGGGATTTCCTTGTCGTAGTTCAGCAATATCTTTTCGCGGATGATTTCGTTGACGAAGAAGCGGGCGGGTTTGTCCGTCAGCTGGTCTTTGTCGAAGAAAGGGGGCGACTCGGGCAGCAGCTCCCTGATGCGGGTGAACACGCGCTCCACGTTGAACTTGCTCAAGGCCGATATGGGGATGATTTCCGCCCGGGGTATCAGGGCTTTCCACCGCTCCACCAGTTCGATGAGCCGTTCCTGGTCTATCAGGTCAATCTTGTTGATGATGAGCAGCAGGGGGGCGGGGTTCTGTATCACCTTTTCCACGAAGTCCTTGTTTTTCTCGAAGGTGTCGTGCACGTCGGTCACGTAGAGCAGCACGTCGGCATCGGCCAGTGCCGAGGTGGAGAATTTCAGCATGGACTCCTGCAAGCGGTAGTTGGGTTTGAGCACGCCCGGCGTGTCCGAATACACGATTTGGAAGTCGTCGTCGTTGACGATGCCCAATATGCGGTGGCGCGTGGTCTGCGCCTTGGAGGTGATGATGGAGATGCGCTCGCCTACCAAGGCATTCATGAGGGTGGACTTGCCCACGTTGGGGTTGCCCACGATGTTGACGAATCCTGATTTGTGCATGGTCGTTTCTTTTTGCATTGCAAACATAGGTAAAAATCCGTGAACGGGGAAACGTTCCTTTCGATATTGCCTCACGGCATCCCCATTTATGCTTAGTGGGGCGGGTGGATATACCAACAAGTAGGTATTTTTTCGGATGTTGCCCTTCTATACTTTTGCATCGTCTTAAAAAACGAAAAAGAATGGGAATGAAAGGTAAAATGGCGGTGCTGGCCCTCGGGGCGGTGGTGTGGTGTGCGTTGCCCGGGCAGGCGGAGAAAAAGGAGGGACGGCCCTCGCGGCTCACCATTGGCGGGTATGGCGAGGCGGTGGCCTCGTACAACTTTTTTAGCGACAGTTACCTGCGGTACACGTCGCCACAGAATTATGCCAACTCCCGGGGGCATGGCCGGTTCGACCTGCCGCACGTGGTGTTCTTCATCGGCTACGACTTCGGCAAGGGATGGAGCATGGGCAGCGAGATTGAGTTTGAGCACGGCGGCACGGAGAGTGCCATGGAGATAGAGGAAGAAGAAGGCGGCGAATACGAAAGCGAGATAGAACGCGGCGGCGAAGTGGCCTTGGAACAGTTCTGGCTGCAGAAGTCGTTCCGCCCCGAGTTCAACGTGCGCCTGGGGCATATCATCGTGCCGGTGGGCGGCACCAACCAGCACCACATGCCCACGGAGTTCTTCGGCGTGTACCGCCCCGAGGGTGAGAACACCATCCTGCCCTGCACGTGGCACGAGACGGGTATCAGCCTGTGGGGCACGGCGGGCAAATGGCGTTACGAGGTGCTTTTCCTGCCAGGGCTGGACTCCGACCGTTTCAGCCGGCAGAACTGGATTAACAGCGGGGCCGGCAGTCCCTATGAGTTCAAGATAGGCACGTCGCTGGCCGGGGCATTCCGGGTGGACAACTACTCGGTGCCGGGTTTGCGCCTGTCGCTTAGCGGGTATGCGGGGAACTCGTTCCGCAACACGTTGAAGACCCCCAACTCCAACTACGACGACGTGCGCGGCGCGGTCATGGTGGGTGCGTTCGACTTCAACTACTCCGCCCACAACTTCGTGGTGCGCGGTAGCGTGGACTACGGGCATCTCACCGACTCGCAAATCATCACCACCTGGAACAAGAACAACCGCGACGACTCTCCCTCGCCCAAGCAGGACGTGGCTTCGGATGCCATGGCGGCAGGTATCGAGGCTGGGTATGATTTCTTCGGCCTCAGCCCCAAGATGCGCCAGAAGGAGCAGAAGTTCTACCTTTTCGCCCGTTACGACTTTTACGACTCCATGTTCCGCACCGCTCCCGGCGTGATGAAGTACGACTGGTGCGGCCGTCAGCGGGTGGCGGCGGGCATCAATTACTATCCCATACGCGACATCGTCATCAAGGCCGAATATTCCATCGGACTCATGCGCAAGCAATACAACGACGAACCCGCCGTGTCCATCGGCGTGGCCTACGCGGGCATGTTCAAGCTGTAATCTGAAATCTGAAATCCGTAGTAAGAGAATTAAAAATCCGTAGTAAGAGAATCGGAAATCCGTAGTAAGGAAACCGGAAACCCGTAGTAAGGAAACCGGAAACCCGTAGTAAGAGAATTTGAAATCTGAAATTTGAAATCTGAAATTTGAAATCTGAAATTTGAAATCTGAAATTTGAAATCTGAAATTATTAATAAACAACGAATTATGAAAGCAATGTATTGGAAGATGCCGCTCTATGCGGCGGCCACTGTCTGCCTGGTGGCGGGCATGAGCTCCTGTGAAAGCAACCCGGCCACCGACCCCTACGCCCGGCAGGAGGCGGAATTGCAAAAGGTCGTCACGGACTACGTGGATAAGACCGTGATACCCACTTACCGTGGCCTGGCCGATGCCTCGATGGAATTGTACAATGCCTGCCTCGCCATGCGCGAAGCCGGGACGGCCAACCTCACCACCGCGATGGTGCAGGCCGCCGACGATGCCTGGATCAAGGCGCGCCGTTATTGGGAACTGAGCGAGGCCTGGCTCTACGGCGCGGCGGCCGACTACAACATCGACCCGCACATCGACTCGTGGCCGCTCGACCAGGTGGCCATGGAAGCCATGCTGGCCGACGAGCAGCAAATGGCGCAGATGGACGAAGACGGCGTGTACGTGTCCAACCACCTCGGTTATGGCCTGTTGGGCTTCCACGCCGTGGAGTACATGATATTTGAAACCACCGCCGACGGTTCGCAGACCCAGCCCCGCAGCGTGGACAAGTACACCACGCAGGAGCTGAACTACCTCGCCGCCGTGGCGGGCGACTTGCGCAACCAGTGCATCCGCCTGGAAGCCGCCTGGGCAGGCAGCGTGAGCGATGCCAAACAGCAGATATTGGTGGATACCGAGTTGGAGCCCACCATGAACTACGGCGAGTCCATGAAGACCGCCGGGCAGGGCGGCAGCCTTTACCGCAACTACAACGAAGCCGTGCAGGAACTCATCGTGGGTGCGCAGGACATCGCCGACGAGGTGGGCGGCCTCAAGATAGGCAACCCCGTGGGTGTGGGCGAGGAAGACGACCCCAACTACATCGAGTCGCCCTACGCGCTCAACTCCATCGTGGACTTCAAGGACAACATCATCAGCATCCAGAACGCCTACGAGGGCTACCAGATAGGTGCCAACGGCAACGAAGCCGATGCCTACATCCAGCC
Source organism: uncultured Bacteroidales bacterium (assembly GCA_944321745.1). Classification (GTDB taxonomy): domain Bacteria; phylum Bacteroidota; class Bacteroidia; order Bacteroidales; family Paludibacteraceae; genus QVMH01. Next base: position 1,147 of record CALUML010000046.1, on the reverse strand, counting down.
GGTGGAACACTCGCTCAGTGCTTACGTCAGCACCCTCGACCCTGCAGTGGATGCTTCGGTGAAAGCCGCCATCCAGGACGCGATTGACAAAATCGAGCTCATGCAGGAACCCTTCGTAAGCACCGCCCGCGACCCGCAGTTCATCGATATCAACAAGGCGGCCGCCGAAGCCTGCAACGCCGTGACCGACGAACTCAACAAGGTAATGGAGCTGCTGACCAACTTGTAGCACCCCGCGCATACGAACTAATTAAACAACAAACCGTATATGAACCGACATTTTCATTCTTGTCTGACGGGGGCGGCCATGCTGGCTGCCCTCTCGGCTTGCAACCCGACCGCAGAGCCGGGTCCCGAAGCCGGCACGCTGCCCGACTGGTACTACACCGGCGGCCAGCTGGGCACAACTTACCTCTCCACCTCGCAGGCCTACGAGCAGCCTACTCCCGCCGTGGAGCAGGCGGGCATGACCCTCGCCTTCAAGCGCGGCGAACAACTGTTTGAAAAGCCCTTCATGGCCAACCACGAAGGCGTGCGCCGCGGGCTCGGCCCCGTTTACATCCGCACCTCGTGCATGCACTGCCACCCCGGCTACGGCCACGGCAAGCGCGTGGACGCCTACGAGACCAACGACATAGGCAACGGCTACCTGCTCGTGGTGTACACGCCCGATGACAATGCCTACGTACCTTGGCTGGCCGGGATGCCGCAGGGACACGCCGTAGCCCCCTTCCAGGCCCCGCTCGATGAAAGCCAGGTGAGCCTGCAATGGCTGGATTACACCGACCAATGGGGCAACACCTTCCCCGACGGCGAAACATACAGCCTCATCTATCCCGAGGTGTCCTTCCCCGAGCAGGCCGTGTACGCCGTGCGTGAGGGCGGTTACCAGATACCCAAGCCCTACGAAGTGCGCCTGGAGTCTACCATCGGCATTTACGGCACGGGGCTGCTCGATGCCATCAGCGACGAGGACCTCAAGGCCGAATACGCCAGGCAGGAGGCCGACGGCTACCTGAAGAACGGGCTTAATCCCAACATCTTCGCCGGGGGTGAATGGGTGAAGCAGTATGCCAACACCGCCCAGGGCGGCGACGGCACTCCTTATCCCTACCGCTACACCTACGCCCTCAGCCGCGGGCCTTTG
>CALUML010000045.1 GCA_944321745.1 uncultured Bacteroidales bacterium | reverse complement strand
ATATATAACCACATCTTTCTAATGGCGGTCATTAGAAATAGTGCTAACTCCGGCTCTAATGACCGATTTGGGTTAAAACATAAACCACGGAAACACAGAGGTGATGGGTGACATCTGCACCGATATAATAGAGACCACTCCGTGAAATGCCGCTTGCGGCATTTCTCCGTGTTCTGAAGATTGAGGCAGGCAAAACATATCTCTCCGCGCCTCTGTGGTTTAAAATTTAATTCAATACAAACCCTATTAAGTATGCGGCCTGCTTATCCTCCTGCAAGTCAAATCCCTCCCGCCCACATATTTTGTCGAGAAATATTGCATTTTTGTCGAATTATTTGCCACGGTGAATGGGCAAAGCCTACTTTTGCCTTTGCTTAACAAAGCCGCAGGGGGGTATGGCATACCATCACCTCTGTGTCTCCGCAGTTTATATCAAGCCGGAAACCGGGGCAGGAAAAAGGGCGGCATATCCTGCCGGGCGGTTGCCGGCGCACACTAATAAACGACAAGCAAATGAGAAGAAACAAATGGATGATGGCGTTATGCGCCCTGGCCTTGGCGGGGTGCATGATGCCTGCCTTGGCGCAGGAGGAGGCGGACACTACCCGCCTGGTGCTGTCGCTGGACTCGGCCCGGCAGGTGGCCATGGAGCACAACCGCACGCTGAAGAATGCCTCACTCGACGTGCAGAAGGCTGAAGCATCTCGTTGGCAGAACATTGCGAGCATGTTGCCGCAGGTAAACGCCTCGCTCGACTACCAGAACATGCTGGGGTATGAAATCCCCTTCCGGGTGGAAGAGACGAACATGGAAATGCGCATCGCCATGCCGGCTTCCGGCTCCATCGGCATCACGGCGGCAGTGGCCTTCAGCGGGGCACAGGTGGTGGCGGCCAACCTGGGCACGATAGCCATGCGCATGGCCGACATCACGCAGCGGCAGACCGAACAGCAGATTGGCAACCAGGTGAAGAACATCTACTACTCCATCCTGGTGATGGAGGAAACCATCGGCTTGCTGGAGAAAAACCTGGTAAACATAGAAAAGTTGCACGCCACCACGCAGCGGTCGGTCGATGTGGGCGTAGCCGAACAGGTGGATGCCGACCAACTCTCCATCCAGGTGGCCACCATGAAGACCACCATCAGCACCAACCGCCGCTCGCTGGAGATGCTGTACAATTCCATGCGCCTGCAACTGGGTGTACCGGCCGATACGCCGCTCACCTTGTCGCAAACCATCGACGAACTCATCAACATCGACAACGCCGTGGCCTTGCTGGGTGAGGAATTCGTGATAGCCAACAACTACGACTACCAGTTGCTGCAACAAAGCGTGGAACAGGCCCGGAAGCAAGTGAAGTTGAACGAATGGGCTTACGGCCCGTCGCTGAGCGCGTACTACCAATACACGGCCCGCACGTACTTCGGCCAGGAAAGCGGCTTCAACATGACCCCGCCCAACATGATTGGCGTGACGCTGAGCGTGCCCATATTCTCCAGCGGCAAGAACTTCACCGCCGTGAAGGCTGCCAAACTGGACTACCAGAAGCAGCTGAACACGCTGGCCGACACGGAAGAAAGCCTGTACATACAACACAGCCAGCTGCGCTATAACCTGGCCTCGGCCTTCGAAACCTACGACACACAGAAGAAAAACGTGGAAGTGACCCAACGGGTGCTCACCAATATCTCCAACAAATATGAACACGGTTACGCCTCCAGCCTGGAGGTGACGGACGCCAACACCAACCTGCTCACGGCGCAAAGCAGTTACGTGCAGGCTCTGCTCGAACTGGTGAATGCCCAGATCGAACTGGAAGAGTTGCTGAACAAATAAGGGGAAAGGTTGAAAGGGAAAAGGAGAAAGGTTGAAAGGTGAACGGTAAAGATCAAGGCCAACGGCCTTGCAGCCCTCAGCGTAGGGCATCGCCCTACGAAAAAAGGCCACGCAAAAAAACGTCACCCGCACCCATCTGCGCCATCTGCGGGGAACAATCTGAAATTTGAAATCTGAGAATTTGAAATCCAAAGTTTGAAATCTGAAATTTGAAATTATATATGAACAAACGAACGAATCACATCGCCATCGTGTGCACCGTGGCCGCCGTGCTGGCCGCTTGCGGAAAGACGGACACGGCAGACAGCAACACGGCCCAACGGGCGGAACGGGTGCTGACACAGAAACTGGAGTTGACGGAAATATCGCGGGACATCGAATACTCCACCGTGCTCGAAGGATACGACACAAAAAACGTAGCACCCTCGCTCACGGGCATCATCGAGCACATCTACGTGGAAGTGGGCGACCGCGTGAAGCCGGGCGACATGCTGGTGCGCATGGACCAGAACCAGTACAAGACCACCAAGCTGACATATGCCAACCTGCAAATAGAAATGCAGCGCGTGGAGGCCTTGCGCGAAAGCGGCAGCATATCGGAACAGACCTACGACCAAACAAAGCTGAGCTACGACCAGACGAAGGAATCACTCGACTTCCTCGAAGTGAACACCTACGTGAAAGCCCCCTTCAAAGGGGTCATCTCGGCCAAAAGCTATGAAGACGGCGAGTTGTACAGCGGCCAGCCCATCGTGGTGCTCACGCAACTGGACAGGCTGAAAGCCCTCGTGAGCATCCCGGAAACGTATTTCCCTTTGGTCAGGAAAGGGATGCCCCTCATGTTGCAGACCGACATCTACCCGGGCGAGACGTTCCCGGCCACCATTGAAATCGTGTACCCCACCATTGACCCCACTACCCACACATTCCAGATAAAACTTGAAATACCCAACTTATCCGAACGCCTGCGCCCTGGCATGTACGTGCGCACCACCCTGTCGCTGGGCAAGGCGGAAACCATCATCGTGCCCTACCAGGCAGTGCTGAAGCTGCAAGGCGCGAACGACCGCTACGTGTTCATCAACGACCACGGCACGGCCAAGCGCGTGCCGGTGAAGCTGGGGCAACGCTTTGACGACCGGATTGAAATCATCTCCGACGAGATACGGCCCGGCGACGAACTGGTGGTAGGCGGACAGTCGCGCCTCGTAGGGGGCGTGAAGTTGCAAGTGGTGGAAGGAACCACCGCCACCCCCGCCGGGAAATAACGCCCATCCGCACAAGAACGTAACGTATAGCTATTCAAAACGAAACAAACAACATGAGCATATACAAAACAGCCATCAATAAGCCCATCACCACGCTGCTCATATTCGTGGCGGTGATTATCCTGGGGCTTTTCTCGTTGGCACGGCTACCCATCGACCAGATGCCGGAGATAGACGCGCCCTACGTGTCTATCATGACGGCCTACCCGGGTGCCAACAGTAGCGAGATAGAAACGAACGTGACGGAAATTCTGGAGAACACGCTCAACTCCGTGGACGACCTGAAGGAAATGACCTCGACCTCGAAAGACAACATGTCCATCATCACGCTGGAATTCGAATGGGGTAGCAACCTCGACGAGGCCACCAACGACATCCGTTCATACATTGACATGGTGCGCGACGACCTGCCCGACGGCTGCTCCACACCCCTCATCTTCAAGCTGAGCACGAGCATGATGCCGGTGCTGCAATACGCCATCACGGCGGAAGAAAGCTACCCCGGGCTGGAAAAGATACTGGACGACAACGTGGTGACGGTGCTCAACCGCATCGACGGCATCGGCAACATCTCCCTGTCGGGAGCTCCCGAACGCTACATCTACGTGGAACTGGATCCGCAAAAGCTCAACGCCTACGGGCTGAGCCTGGAAGCGGTGGGCACGGCCATCAGCAACAACAACCTGAACCTGGCCTCAGGCTCCGTGAAAATGGGCAAGGAACAGTACCAGCTGCGCGTGGAAGGCGAATATGTGGAAAGTTCTGAGATAAACGACATCGTGGTGTCCACCGCCATGGACGGCAGCCAGGTGTTCGTGCGCGACCTGGCCGTGGTGCGCGACACCATCAAGGATCTCACCGTGGAAGAAAAGGTGGACGGCGGCGACGGCGTGCGCCTCATGATTACGCGGCAATCGGGTGCCAACTCCGTGCAGATAGCCAACGATGTGCGCCGCGAGATGGAGCAAATACAGAAGACCCTGCCGCCCGATATCAAGTTCCAGATCATCTACGACTCGTCTGAGGACATCACCAATGCCATCCACGGTCTGGCGGAAAGCATCTTCTTCGCGCTGCTGTTTGTGGTGCTGGTCGTGCTGTTCTTCCTCGGCAAATGGCGCGCCACGCTCATCATCGGGCTGACCATCCCCATATCATTGCTTACGGCCTTCATCTACCTGCTGGTGGCCGACAGCTCCATCAACATCATCTCGCTGTGCTCGCTTACCGTGGCCATCGGGATGGTGGTGGACGATGCCATCGTGGTGTTGGAGAACATCACGAAGCACATCGAGCGCGGCTCGCGTCCACGCGAAGCCTCCATCTACGCCACCAACGAAGTGTGGGTGTCCGTCATCGCCACCACCCTGGTCATCGTGGCGGTATTCATGCCGCTCACCATGCTGCCGGGGCAGGCCGGGGTGCTGTTCAAGGAACTGGGCTGGATTGTGACCATCGTGGTGTGCATGTCCACCACCATCGCCATCTCGCTTACCCCCATGCTGTGTTCCAAACTACTTAAAAGCAAGAAGGTGACTGTAGATGCCGACGGCAATCTGGTGGAAATACAGCCCCGGCTCAACTGGTACGAACGCTTCGTGGTACGGGGCTTCCTCGATCGGCTCGACCGCCTGTATGCCAACGTGCTGCGCTGGTGCGTGGACCACAAGGTGGCCACCATCGCCATGGCTTCGGGCGTGTTCCTGCTGTCGCTCGTGCCGGTATTCACCGGCATGATCGGCACGGACTACATGCAGCAGCAGGACAACGGCCGCCTCAGCATCACGGTAGAACTGCAACGCGGCACGCGCATCGAAGAAACCTCGCGCATCGCCCGCCTCATCGAGCAGCACATCGTGAGCCTCGTGCCCGAAACGCAACTTATCTCCACTTCGCTCGGTTCGAGCGACGATGCCGACCTCTCGGCCATGTTCTCCACCACGAACAACAACAAGATTTCGATGACGGTGCGTACCAGCAAGAAATACGAACGCGAACGCACCATATTCGACATCGCCGAAGTCATCCGCCAGGATCTCGCCGCCATGCCCGAAGTGGTGACCTACAAGGTGGACAACTCGTCCATGGGCGGCATGTCGATGGGTTCCACGGTCGATGTGGAGGTGTACGGCTACTCGTTCGAGGAAACGAACGCCGTGGTGGCCGACCTCACGCAACGCATCAAGGGCATCCCCGGTGCCCGCGACATCGATGTGAGCCGCGAGGAAGACCGCGCCGAACTGCAAATCATCTTCGACAAAGAAAAACTGGCCCGGCACGGGCTGAACGAAGCCACGGTGGCCACCTATGTGCGCAACCGGGTAAACGGCATGACCTGCGGCTACCTGAAGGAAGACGGCGAAGAGTACGACATCGTGGTGCGCTTCACGGAAGAGTACCGCAACAGCATTACCGATTTGGAAGAGCTGCCCATCAACGCCCCCACGGGCGAAATCATCAAGTTGAAGGAGCTGGCCGAGGTGGAAGAATACTGGTGTCCGCCCGAGATAGAACGGCAAAGCCGCCAGCGCATCGTCACCGTGTCCGTCACGCCCTACGGCACGTCCATGGGCGAACTGGCCGAAGCCATCCAAGCCGAAATCAACCAAATGGACATCCCGCAAGGAGTCAACATCGACTTTGGCGGCAGCTACGAGGACCAGCAGGAAACCTTCGGCGACATGGGCTTGCTCATGGCACTCATCCTCATGCTGGTGTACGTGGTGATGGCCTCGCAGTTCGAGTCGTTCTCCAAGCCGTTCATCATCATGATGGCCATCCCGTTTGCCATCACGGGGGTTATCCTGGCCTTGCTCATCACGAACACCACGCTGGATATGATCGGTGCGCTCGGTGTCATCCTGCTGGTGGGCATCGTGGTAAAGAACGGCATTGTGCTGGTGGACTACACCAACCTGATGCGCGACCGGGGCTACGAACTGAAGGAGGCCATCGCCCTGTCCGGCGCGTCCCGTTTGCGCCCCGTGCTGATGACCGCCATCACCACCATCCTCGGCATGGTGCCCATGGCCTTGAGCACAAGCGAAGGCTCGGAAATGTGGGTGCCGATGGGCATCGTGGTCATCGGCGGTGCCACCGTGTCCACACTGGTGACGTTGATTATCGTGCCAGTACTCTACGCCGCCATGTCGCGCCACGGGGAAAGGGACAAGGAAGAAAAAGAACGGAAAGAATACATCTTCATGCAACTGAAACCAAAAAATTAGCTACGAGCTACAAGCTACGAGCTACAAGTGCCATGCGGCATCACGACGGAAGCCTCAGAGCATACGACTTGTAGCTCGTAGCTTGTAGCTAACTCGTTTACTTGTTTACTCGTCAACTCGTTTACTAAAAATGAAATCTGTCTTTATAGTATTCAACCAAGCCAATACGGAGCGTGTGGAATACATGCTCGACCAATTAGGGATAAGGGGCTTTACCTTTTTTGAACAAGTGCAGGGGCAAGGAACGACCGATGGCGACCCGCACCGGGGCACGCACACCTGGCCGGAAATGAACTCGGCCGTGATTACCGTAGTCGACGATGACAAAGTGGACGAACTACTGCAAACCGTGCACAAACTCGACTGCCGCAACACGGATGTGGGCATCCGCGCTTTCGTGTGGAACATCGAGCGGACGATATAGCAGAGGCGAGAGGTAAGAGGCAAGGAGTAAGAAGCAAGAGGTAAGAGGTAAGGGCAACAAATCTTTTCCCCGCCATGCAAGGCCAACGGCCTTGTGGCGTTCAGCGTAGGGCATCGCCCTACGGCAGCAGCGAAAACCATCTGCGCCCCATCTGCGCCATCTGCGGGAAACAATCCGAAATCCGACCTCACGGCAGCAGAGAAAACCATCTGCGCAAATCTGCGGGAAACAATCTGGAATTCCCCCCTCCCCCGCTACTTCCTCCTTATGCCAAACCGCTCCTCGGGCAGGCATTTCCCGGCAGGTTCTACGTGTACCACGATGTCATACACATTGTCCACCGCGGCTTTGATACTGTCCTCCACCTGCTCGGCGATGTTGTGCGCCTCGTTAAGGGACAGATTGCCGTCCACCTCGATGTCAAGGGCTATCATGTACAGGTTGCCTATCTGCCGCGAACGCACCCGGTGCGGATTGGCAGCACCCGGCACGCGGTCCACCGCCTCAAATATCTTGTCGTACACCGTCTCGTCCTTCACCCCGTCCATCAGTTCCACGTTCGACTCCATGAAGATACCAATGGCCGACTTCAAGATGAACAGGCTGACGAGCAATCCCGTAACCGAGTCGAGCAGCGGCAGGTGGAACACGAAAGTAAACACCAATCCCAGCAGCACGCCGCATGAAGTCAACACGTCGTTCCGCATGTTCAGCGCATTGGCCGTGAGCAGCGAGCTATTCACCCGCTTGCCCTGCCGGTACTGGTAAAGAGCCAGCAACAACTTGCCGGCAATGGAAAAGAGGGTGACATACACCGCCGTCATGCCGGGCATCTCGCGCACCTCCCCGCCAAAGATGGCCTTCACCGACGAAACCAGCATCTGCGCTCCGGCATAAAAGATAATAAACGAAAGGATTTTGGTCGCAATGCTTTCCGCTTTCTCATAGCCGTACACGTACTTCCGGCTGGGCGGACGGTTCATGATTTTAGCCGTGAATATCATCACGACGGACACCACCACGTCCGTGGCCGAATCAATGCCGTCGCCCACCACGGCCAAACTGCCCGCGAGCAACCCGGCAAGCAATTTCGCCACCGACAGCACCGCATTGCCCACGGTGCTCACCCACGAAGCCCGCAATATCACCCGTTCGCGGCTATCATTTGCAAAATTTTTATCCATATGTACGCAAGTTCGGATTAAGACATCATGCCCGCACAAGGCAACCGCTTCATCTTTCGTCTCCCTCCGGGGAGATTGGTGAAGCGTGTTTTTTGTTTTTGCCGGTACATGTTTTCCCTTTCATGCGGGAATGTTTTCCAATTTATGCGGACAAGTTTTACTGCCCACAGTTATGGGTTGTATAACCCATAACTGTGGGTCGTACAACCCATAACTGTGGGTCGTACAACCCATAACTGTGGGCAGTAAAACTTATGCGCATGAATTATAAAATATATGCTGGCAAATCGGGAAACACATGCTGACAAGTCGGAAAAAATCTGGAATCTGGAATTTGAAATCTGAAATCTGAAATCCATAATCTGCTTCCCCTCCCTCACCACCTCAGTTCAAACACCTTGTACACATATTTGAACAGTATCAACAACAAATTGGTGCGGATGCCATATTTGCGGCACGCACGTACTGACTCGCGATTGAGAACCACACGGCTATGCAACCCCTCCGTACTGACTCCTCCCACCCGCATGGTCACACAATCGAGCGGCAAATATTTCGCCTTGATTTTCTCCTTGTACAAGAACCGTACAAGCAAATCGAAATCGGCCGCAATCTGATAATCCAGGCTATACAAACCGAAGCGGTCATAACAGGATTTCTTCACATAAAACGCCGGATGTGCAGGCATGAAACCGAAACGGAACAGCGCAGGACGGAACACACGCGAAGAATAATAGCGCACACACTTGTCCGGATTACCGGTCGGCACGAAATGCACATCCCCATACACAGCCTCCGCACCGCTCTCCACAAAGGCATCGGCCACCCGCTCCAGCACATCGGGCGACGTGAAAAAGTCATCCGAATTGAGAATGCCCACCACATCGCCGGTTGCCATCCGAATGCCCTTGTTCATGGCATCGTACAGCCCTTTGTCCGCCCCGCTCGTCCAGCGCATGCGCCCTTGGAAACGTGGCTCAACCTGCCTTATCAGGTCAAGCGTGCCATCGGTGGAGCCTCCATCGACCACAATGTACTCTATATCTTGGTACGTTTGCGCCAGCACGGAATCGAACGTGTCCTGTATGGTATCCGCTCTGTTATAAACTGCTGTTATGAGAGAAATTTTCATTACTTCCAATTATCCGTCTTTGCTTATCCTTTATAACAATAAGCTCTGGTACAATTTTATATATTCTTGAAAACGCTCGTTTTTATCAAAATTATCCAACGCCCGTTGGCGACACGGCCCGGCATAGGCCGCTTTTCCCTTGCCGCCGATGTCCATGACCGCCGAAGCCAAAGCCGGGATGTCACCTTGCACTACCACCATGCCGGTGGCACAGTCCACAGCCTCCACGCTGCCCCCCGTGCGGTAAGTAACGACGGGTGTGCCGCAGGCCAAAGCCTCGATGTTGGTGGTCGGGAAGTTGTCCTCCCACGTGGGGTTGACAAAGACATCCGCTGCCGAATAATACTCCGCCAGCTCCTGCACGCTGTTCGTGCGCGGGATGCCTACCATGCCCGTCGGCAAATCCTTCAACTGCGTGCCGGAAAGCCCCACCAACACCACGGCATATTCATCAAGCGGCAATGCCTGGCGCAAAGCGACGAAATCGGCCAACCCTTTCCGCGTACTCCACACGCTGGCCACACCAAGCACCATACGCTTGCCCCGAATGCCCAGCCGCCCTTTCAAGGCATCCGTGGAAGGCTGCGGGCTAAACACATTTATGTCCACGCCGTTATAAATACGCTTTACCGGATAAGACTGCAAGAACGACTCGCTCAGCAGCCCACCCAGCCAATCGGACACCGGGACTAACGTGAGGCGGCGCACGGACGTAAATGCTTTTTTCTTCGCATCAAAATTTTTTTTGCTCCTGTCGCACAGCCAAGCCGCCGGATACGCCTGCTTCTGCGGGCAATCATGACACTGTCGCTTCCACCGGTCACATCCCACATAGGAAAAATGTGCACAATGCCCCGTAAACGGCCAGCAATCGTGCAACGTCCACACCACCGGCACATCGGCCGCTGCCAAATAGCGGAACAACAACTCGTAATTCAAGTAATAGCCGTGTATGTTGTGCAGGTGAACCACGTCGGGCTTCACCGCATCCATCTGCCGCACCAACCGACGCGTTGCCCCCACGGAAGCCAACCCGTGGCGGTCCAGCAAACGCGACTGCACGCCATGCCAATACATGTCGGCACGGCTCCCCACACGCACCAACCGCAAACGGCTGTCATACATCCCACGCCCATAAGCCATGTAACAATCCCAGCCCTGCCCCAAGGCCAGCCGTCCTATCTCTTCGGCAATGCGCCCCGTGGAGCCCCAGTTGGCCGTTACGTTGATTTGGAATAATGTGGGCATAATCCTAATTGAAAACGAACAACCATCAATCTACTTGCAAATGGTCTTTTATCACTTTTATTTGATATTGAGGCGTCCAATACCGGTCTATTTCCGCATAACAGGCTCGCCGCACTTCTTCACGCTTACCTTCATGCGAAGACAACCAAGCCATGACCTTTTCTGCAATGGACAACGGAGAAGCATATTCAAAAAAAGTACCCGTTAGTCCTTCGTGTATTGCCTCAAACTCAGGTCCTTGAAATTTAAAAGTATCATGCGTGGCTACCGGAGTACCAAACATCATGGAATGGATGGCCGTCAACCCCACATTACCGGGCGACACACATAAATCGGCATTATACAACAATTCGGCATTCCGCTCCTCATCATAGCACGCCCCGTAAAACCACACTTGCCCCGCCAAACCCTTCTCCTCTACCAATGCTCGCAAAACATCCTCCTGCTCACCTGCTCCCACCAAAGTCAAGTTGCATAAACACCCGTCCTTTTTCAGTAAAGCCAGTGCCGCCAACAGCCAATCGATACGCTTTTCTTGGGTCAATCGGCCAATGAAGACAAGATTTGGCACCGAGTTGTTAAAATGAGCCTTGTACAAAGGCGTGGGTTGCAACTGCTGCCGTATTGACAGTTGCCTGTCATATGACAAAGAGTTATGGATAACAAACAAACGGCTCTCGTCAAATCCTTCCCGTAACATCAACCGCTTGGCATAATCGCCATACACAAACGTACCTTCCGCCAAGCGAAAAAAACGCTTCTTCAACCACGCCTTCAGCCGCCCCTCCCGTCCATACCACGCATGACTCCACAGGTAAACTCTTTTCTCAGGAAAAAACAACTTCCTCAATACCAGCACCACCCACGTAGACACACAATACAACTCGCCTAACATGAAATAAGTGCGGTATTCCTTCTTGAACAACAAAGGCACCACTCCTCGCTGCCAATACAGCGGCCTGCGAACAAACGTACAAGTATGGACAATCGCCGCCCGCTTCAATGCTGACAAATCCATGCCTTTGATATTGGACACATGGTCACCAAAAAACCAATCGCAATCATACTCCGCATCTATCAAGCGAAAAATCGCCTCCCGATAATGAGGAGCAAAATTGTATATCATGCAAAGTTTACCCATGTCCTCAATATTTCAAATATTTTCTTCTATCAAAACTTTCTATCAGTAACACACCGCCTCACTGTCTATTAGGCATGCAAACATAATACATTTATCGCATAAATACAAAAGAAAAAATCTACCGATAAGCATTGTTTTGAATGTCTTTGCCTGCTTTCTGCCCTGTGACGGCATTTCCGCCTTGGCGGGATTGTAAAAATGCCGTAGGAGCACCTGCGTGTGGCGGGTGCTCCTACGGCATGGGGCGAATCGGCGTGTGGCGTTTCCGCCTATTGCTGCTCTTTCTTGTTTGCGTCCTTGAGTATTTCCAGTGGCTTTTGCTCCAGCAGAGGAACGGCCAGGTGGTCCCACGTTTCGGTGAACTCGAAATTGGCCTTCAGCGTCAGCTTGTGGGGGTAGTAGAACACCTCTTCGGGCTGGCGGCGGGTGGCGAAGTCGCCCGTATCCCATTTGCCGTTGCCGTTCGCGTCCAGGAACATGCGGATGTAGTAGTCGGTGGGCTTCAGGTGGCGGAATACGGTGGCCTTGGGGTCGGCGGGCAGCGTTCGCACGGGCACGTCCTTGCTGTCGAGCACCTGGATGACGGCGGTGGAGTCGTAGTGCGTCAGCACCACCTTCAATTCGGAGTACTCGTCGAGCGAGCGTATCTTGAAGTTGCCCGAATACCGGTCGTTCACCTTGCCGTAGATGCTGCGGAAGGTGGCGGAGTCGATGTCGAGCACGTAGGACTTTTCGGCCTCCCACGGGTAGCGGATGGCGAAGTTCATGCCGGTGGAGTCGACCACGTGCCAGGTGTAGGGCAGGGGCTTCAGCAGGGTGTCCGCCTTCTCGCTGAGCACGATGTGGGCGGTGTCCCAGGCGGCCAGCGGCTCGTCCATGAGCAGGGTCAGGGGGTTGTATATCTCGAAGGTGCCGGTACCGTTTGTTTTGAACGCCAGCGGGTCGGCCTTGGGCGTTTGCGGTTCCTTGCCCGGCTTGGTGCGCACGTTGCGCTTGCGCATGGCGATGGTGAGCGTGTCCGTGGTCTCTTCCAGCTGGAAGATGGAGTCGGTGCGCAAGTAGGTCATGGCCAGTTGCAGGGAGTCCACGCGCGATACCAGCGTGTCCGTAATCCAATAGTGCAGCGTGTCGAGGGTGGCGTTGGTTTGCAGGATGTAGCGGGTGCTGTCCCACGGGAAGTTGAGCGGCTCGATGCGCGGCAACTCGGCCAGCGTGGTGTTGAAGTAGAGGGTGAACATTTCCGGCCTCAGCCGTTCGGCCTTGGTGAAGTATTGGCGTATTTTGTTTTCCTTGAAATAACGCAGCAGCACGTTGTCGGGGTAGTAGTGGGGACGTTCGTACACCTCGATGGTGTCGATGGTCACGGAGTCGGCCCACAAGGTGTCGCGGTGCTCCACCATGGCCACGGTGGGGGTGACGAGCGAGTCGTACATGGCCAGCCCCTCGCCCGCCTGGAAGAAGTAGTCGCGCGTGTTGTCGCCCAAGGCAAACAGCTGGTATGTGCCTTCCTTTACATTATTAATGGTAAAGTAGCCGTTGGCGTCGGTCTTGCCGATGCGCAGGAAGGGCTTTTGGGTGAAAACGGAGTCGTCGTGCTCGGCGTAGATGCCCACGATGATGCCCGACACGGGGTTGAGGTCCTCTGCGTTGATGAGGATGCCCGCGATGGCCAACGTGTCGATGTCGCCCCCGGTGGAGAAGGAGAAGGTGTAGCCGCTCAGCGGGTTTTTCTCGTTGAGGTCCACGATGGCGTTGCCGAAGTCGATGGTGTAGGTGGTGCCGCTTTCCAGCGTGTCCTCGAAGGCCACCACGAGCCGCTTGCCTTGGGCGCGGATGTCGGGGGCTTTCTGTTGTGGGGGCGAAACGACCACTTCCTCCGTTACCTTTTCCAGGGAGATGTTCTCGTCGAAGTCCACTTGGATTTCCTGCTTGGCGAAGTTCATCGCTCCGTTCTCGGGTACGGACTTCATCACGCGTGGCGGGGTCTCGTCCTTGGGGCCGCCGGTGGGGCCGGAGCCTTTGTTGGCGCACGCGTACACGAAGCATACGATGAGCAGCAGGCGCAGCAGTTGCCGCAGCGGGTTCACTGGCGTAACGGGGGTTGTTTTATTCATATATATATAATATTGAATAGCTATTATGTGTCGGCGTTTGCTTGTTGTGGACGGACGGCCAGCACCTTGTGGCCGATGCGGCAGCGGATGCAGTCCTTGCGGTCGCAGTAATGCGTTTTCAGTTGCAGCAAGGCCTGGGTGTCGTAGGCCGAGCGGCAGTCGATGCCCAAGCTGCTCCACAGGGTGATGACGGCGTTGCGCTCGGGCGGCAATTGCTCCAGCAGGCGCACGGCGCGGTCTTTCAATTCTTGGTCGCCTTGGTGCGAGGCGTAGCAGAACAGGCAGGGTGCCACGGTGTTGATGAGGATGACGCGGATGGACGACAGCCCCAAAGCCTTGGCACGCCGCGCGCCGGACGCGCCCGCGAAGGTGTAGTGGCGTGTCCAATAGTCGGACGGTGTGCAGGCGAACAGCCGTTGCAGCTGCTCGATGCCGGGCTGTTCCAATATCTTGGAAAAGAGCTTGGATGAGGAGTGTATCAAGGCGGCGAACTGGGCGATGCGCACATGCGGGAAGTTGGTGGGGCGCAGGCGCAGCAGCTTCCAGCGGCTTGCGTCGAGGCGGCTTGACAGTTGGTATTTGTGTTGCAGGAAGGTGTATTCGTCCGTCAGTTGTCGTGCATAGTCGTCGGGCGGCGTAGGGGGAAGCAGGCCGGCCTGGCCGAAGAGCAGGGCCTCTATCTGCATCAGGTTGTCCTTGTGGCGTGCCAGCACGTTGAGCGGGAGCGAGCGTGCCAAGGCCTCGAACGCATCGCTGTTGGTGCCGAAGCCGAAGTTGCGTGCCAGCGTCACGTAGAAGCATTCCTCCCAATGCTGGTGGGTGTCGTGCAGCATTTGCTCGATGGCGGCGGTTTTTTGTGCGAGC
Organism: uncultured Bacteroidales bacterium; assembly: GCA_944321745.1. Classification (GTDB taxonomy): domain Bacteria; phylum Bacteroidota; class Bacteroidia; order Bacteroidales; family Paludibacteraceae; genus QVMH01. Next base: position 2,429 of record CALUML010000045.1, on the reverse strand, counting down.
CGCTCGGCCAGCAGGGTGCTTTCCCAACTGCGGATGAAGATGGAGGGCACGTCGTGCAGTTTGCTTGCGCAGGGGATGGGGACGTGCTGCCGCATCAGTTCCTCGTAGTTGCGTTCAATGTGCGGGGGATATTGCAAGATGAGCTGGGAGATACGGTTGCCGTTTTCACTGCGTACTTCGGCATCCGCCTCGTGCACCACGTGCAGCACGACGGAGTTGTAGGCCTTGTCCGTGTGGTGGTTGTGGCGGTACCAGTCGGACGACTTCACGTGTATCTCCACGTTGCCCGCCCACAGCGTGTTGCCTATCTTCACCTTGGCATTGAAGAAGTCGGGACCCGCGTCGGTGTTGCGGAAGCCCGTGTTGACTATCTCCACCGGCTCCTGGTCGGTGGTGACCAGGCCGTGGGGGTAGAACAACTTGCTTTGCCATATGTAGTGGAGAATGGCCTCTTTCATTGGATTAACCACATCTCGTGCACGGTGCTAATCTCAGCCGCAGGTTTTATCTCTTTAAATATTCTTCTCTATCTGGTAGTGGTTGCGTTCGGTGGAGTTGCGGGCGATGAGTTCCGCCACGAAGCCGGTGAGGAACAGTTGCGTGCCCAGTATCATGGCCACCAGCGCAATGTAGAAGTAGGGGCTGCTCGTCACCAGTGGGGCGGGCACGTGTGCCGACAAGGCCACTAATTTGTTCACGCCCACGACGATGACCATGGCCAGTCCCACGAGGAACATGAGGCTGCCTATCAGCCCGAAGAAGTGCATGGGCTTTTTGCCGAACTTGGCCATGAACCAGGCCGTCATCAGGTCCAGGTAACCGTTGACGAAGCGGTTCATGCCGAATTTCGAGTTGCCGAATTGCCGCTTGCGGTGTTCCACCACCTTTTCGCCTATGCGGGTGAAGCCTGCGTTCTTGGCCAGGTAGGGGATGTAGCGGTGCATGTCGCCGTACACCTCGATGTTCTTCACCACGTCGCGGCGGTAGGCCTTCAAGCCGCAGTTCATGTCGTGCAGCTTCAGTCCCGTCACCTTGCGTGCCACGGCGTTGTACAGCTTCGAGGGCAGGTTCTTGGTGAGTTTGGAGTCGAGCCGCTTTTTCTTCCAGCCCGACACCAGGTCGTATCCCCCGTCCTTCACCATGTGGTACAGGGCCGGGATTTCGTCCGGGCTGTCCTGCAGGTCGGCATCCATGGTGATGACCACTTCGCCCCGCGCTTCCTGGAATCCGCAATGCAGGGCGGGCGACTTGCCGTAATTGTGGCGGAACTTGATGCCCCGCACCGCGTGAGGCGACTGGTCGTGCAGCCGTTCCACCACACTCCACGAGCCGTCCGTGCTGCCGTCGTCCACGAAGATGACTTCGTAGCTGAAGCCGTTGGCGGCCATGACCCGCTGTATCCACGCGAAAAGTTCGGGGAGCGATTCCTCCTCGTTATATAATGGTATGATGACGGAGATGTCCATGCGTATGTTGTTTTAAGCTACAAGCTACGAGTTACGAGCTACAAGTCCATTCGACACAGAAGCGGAAGCCTTGGAGCAAATGACTTGTAGCTTGTAGCTCGTAACTTGTCGCTACGAGTTACGAGCTACAAGTCCATTCGACACAGAAGCGGAAGCCTTGGAGCAAATGACTTGTAGCTTGTAGCTCGTAACTTGTAGCTATGATTCAAAAATGCTTTTCTCTTTCTTGATGAAGGCGGCCGTGATGAGCCCCACGAAGCATCCTGCCAACAGGTTGACCCAGATGTACTGCAGGGCGAAGGAGGCCGGTTGCAGCAGGGCTTCCAGGCTTTCTTCCACGCCATCGGCGGCGGACAGTCCCATCTTCTCCAGCGTGAGCATGCTCTGGTTGTACAGGTTGCCCAGGTAGTCGGGGTTGATGAACTGGAAGTAGATGAACTTGACCAGCGACGAGATAAGCGCGGCGTAAAAGAACGAAGCCAGGATGAATGCGAACGCCTTGCCATAGCCGATGTACCCGCCGCATTCCTGGTCGCGGAACCGGGCCGCGAGGCGGTAAGTGGCGGCCACGATGACCGCCATGACCGCGTAGGTGAGCAGGCCGGTAATGGTGTTTTGCGGCACGGAAAGCAGAAAGTTGGCGGAGAACAGCACTCCCAATACCAGTCCGCCCCTCATGGCGGACGTGAAGATGTTGCCTTGCATAACGATTTTAATTAGACGGGCAAAGATAGTGAAAGTCGAGTGCAAAACAATCAAATTCATTTGAAATTGTTTTGCCGAGGCGCATCTTATCTTATCGAAAGATAGTGAAAGGTGAGGGTAGTGGCAAATGAAAACGAAGTTTTCTAATGCAGCCACTACCGAACCGCATCCTATCTTATCAAAAGATAGTGAAAGGTGAGGGTAGTGGCAAATGAAAACGAAGTTTTCTAATGCAGCCACTACCGAACCGCATCCTAT
>CALUML010000044.1 GCA_944321745.1 uncultured Bacteroidales bacterium | reverse complement strand
CCCTTTGGGGGAGCCGGAGGGGGCCGTCCGCGCCCGCCCCGCGGCGGCCATCCCGGCACCTTGCCCGTATTCCAAAATATTTCCGTACCTTTGTGCCGACATATAAGTATTATAACATAAAGCAAACGGAAAACGTATGAACGTAGTGACAAACACCATCGCACTCGGCGATGGACGCACCATTACCCTGGAAACGGGTAAGCTGGCCAAACAGGCCGACGGCGCGGTCATGCTGCGCATGGGCAACACCATGCTGCTCGCCACCGTCGTATCGGCCCAGGAAGCCGTGCCCGGCACGGACTTCATGCCCCTGTCGGTAGATTACAAGGAAAAATTCGCCTCCAACGGACGCTTCCCCGGAGGCTTCACCCGCCGCGAAGGACGCTCCTCCGACTACGAAATCCTCGTGTCGCGGCTCGTGGACCGCGCCCTGCGCCCCCTCTTCCCCGACGACTACCACGCCGAAACCTTCGTCAACGTCACCCTCTACTCCGCCGACGGCGTCGACATGCCCGACGCGCTCGCCGGCCTGGCCGCCTCGGCAGCCCTCGCCGTGTCCGACGTGCCCTTCCACGGACCCATCTCCGAAGTGCGCGTGGCACGCATCGACGGCCGCTTCGTCATCAACCCCACCTTCGCCCAGCTCGAGGCCGCCGACATGGACCTCATGGTGGCCGCCACGATTGAAAACATCATGATGGTCGAAGGCGAAATGAAGGAAGTGAGCGAAGACGACCTGCTCGCCGCCCTCAAGGTGGCGCACGAAGCCATCAAGGTGCAGTGCCAGGCACAGCTCGAAATGATGAAGGCCGTGGGCAAGACCGAAAAACGCGCCTACTGCCACGAGGAAAACGACGAGGAACTCAAGAAAGACATCTGGGCGAAAACCTACGACAAGGCCTACGCCCTGGCCACCTCCGCCAACACCGACAAGCACTCGCGCGAAGCCAACTTCCGCCAGGTGAAGGAAGACTACATCGCCACCCTCGACCCCGAAGTGGCCGAAGCCAAGGCCGGCATGATCGAACGCTACTACCACGCCGTGGAAAAGGAAGCCATGCGCCGCTCCATCCTCGACGAAGGCAAGCGGCTCGACGGCCGCAAGACCACCGACATACGCCCCATCTGGTCCGAAGTGGGATACCTGCCCGGCCCCCACGGCTCGGCCATCTTCACCCGCGGCGAAACGCAGTCGCTCTCCACGGTCACCCTCGGCACCAAGATGGACGAGAAAATCATCGACGAAGCCCTCATCCAGGGCAAGGACCGCTTCCTGCTGCACTACAACTTCCCGCCCTTCTCCACCGGCGAGGCACGCCCCATGCGCGGCGTAGGCCGGCGCGAGATAGGACACGGCAACCTCGCCCACCGCGCCCTCAAGGCCGTGATGCCCGAGGACTACCCCTACGTGGTGCGCGTGGTGTCCGACATCCTCGAGTCCAACGGCTCCTCGTCCATGGCCACCGTGTGCGCCGGATGCCTCGCCCTCATGGACGCGGGCGTGCCCATCAAGAAACCCGTCTCCGGCATCGCCATGGGCCTCATCTCCGAAAATAAAGGCACGAACTACGCCGTGCTCTCCGACATCCTCGGCGACGAAGACCACCTGGGCGACATGGACTTCAAGGTGACCGGCACGCGCGACGGCATCACCGCCACGCAAATGGACATCAAGGTCGACGGCCTCTCCTACGAAATACTCGAAAAGGCCCTCAAGCAGGCCCGCGAAGGACGCCTCTACATCCTCGACAAAATCCAGGAAACGCTGCCCGCGCCGCGGCCCGACCTCAAGCCGCACGCCCCGCGCATCGTCGTCATGTTCATCCCCAAGGAAATGATCGGCGCGGTCATCGGCCCCGGCGGCAAGATTATCCAGAACATGCAGGACGAAACCGGCACCACCATCGCCATCGAGGAAATCGGCGACCAGGGACGCGTCGAAATCGCCGGCACCAACAAGCAGAGCATCGACAGCGCGATACAGATGATCAAGGGCATCGTGGCCATCCCCGAAGTGGGCGAAACGTACCTCTCCACCGTGAAGTCCATCATGCCCTACGGCGCCTTCGTCGAGTTCATGCCCGGCAAGGAAGGCCTGCTCCACATCTCCGAAATCACCTGGGGGCGGCTCGAAAGCATGGAAGTGTCCGGCCTGCACGAAGGCGACAAGGTGGAAGTGAAGCTGCTCGACATCGACGAGAAGACGGGCAAGTTCAAGCTCTCCCGCCGCGCCCTGCTGCCCCGCCCCGAGCACATGGACGGCGACCAGCCCCGCCACGGCGGCAACGGCAACCGCCGCCGCAACGGCTGACAGCGGCACGCGAATCGGTAAAAAGGCGGCCCCCGCGACAAGCGCGGAGGCCGCCTTTTTTTGCGTGAAGCCCGCTGCCGCAGCGGCAAGGCCTGCCTCGCCTCCTCCCCCTCCCCCTCCCGGACGAGGAGGACAGGGGCAAAACGCACCGGTTTGTAGAGACAAGGCATGCCTTGTCTCTACCCGTCCCTGCCGGGGCAAGGTTCAAGCGCGGCGGTTTGTAGCGACAAGGCCTGCCTTGTTTCTACCCGTCCCTGCCGGGGACAGGGGCAAAACGCACCGGTTTGAGGGTGTATCAAAATAAGAACGAACACGGATTGAGCGGATTTAACGGATTGTCACGGATGAGGATACTGTTGATGGCCAATGACATCATTGGCAAAATATCCGTGTAAATCTGTTTGATCCGTATTATCTGTGTTCTAAATCCCATTTTGATACACCCTCCCATCCATGCCTTGCCTTTTCCCGTCCAAGTGCCTTGCCGCTGCGGCGGATGGCCGCGTGCGCCTTTCCCGCCCTGCCCCTCGGGGGGGGCGGAAGGGGTTACAGCCTTAGCTCGTAGTCCACCACGCCCAGCCACTGCCCGTGCTTGAAGCCCACTTCGTGGAACTCGGACACCTGGCGGAACCCCAGCCGCCGGTGCAGGCGGCGGCTGGCCGTGTTGCCCGCCGTGATGCAGGCCACCAGCGCGTGCACGCCCCGGCCGCGGCACTCGCCGATGAGGGCGTGCATCAGCTGCGTGCCGATGCCGCGCCCCGTGCAGGCGGGGTCGAGGTACACGGTGGTCTCCAGCGTGTGGCGGTAGGCGGGCCGTTCCTTCCACGGGTGGGCGTAGCAGTAGCCCTTGACGCGCCCCTGCTCCTCCCACACCAGGTAGGGCCAGCGGGCGGCGGTTTCCTCGATGCGTCGGCGCATGGCCTCCACGGGCACGGCTTCCTCCTCGAAGCTGGCGGTGGTGTGCAGCACGTAGTGGTTGTACAGGGCGGCGATGGCTGCTGCGTCGTGCGGGGTGACGGGTCGTATCATGCGGTGCGGTTTGGGGTAAAAAAAAGGAACTGCCCCTCACGGGCAATTCCCCTCGCATAAAAGTTCATTTTATTGTTTAACTTAAAAACTTACAGTTTCGGACCGGCGGCCACGAGTGCCTTGCCCGCTTCGTTGCCTTCGAACTTGGTGAAGTTCTTGATGAAGCGCGAAGCGAGGTCTTTCGCCTTTTCGTCCCACTTGCAGGCGCAATCGTATGTGTCGCGCGGGTCGAGTATCTTCGGGTCAACGCCCGGCAGTTCCGTCGGCACCACGAAGTCGAAGTACGGGATGGTCTTCGTCGGAGCCTTGTCGATGGAGCCGTCCAGGATGGCATCGATGATGCCGCGTGTGTCGCGGATGGAGATGCGCTTGCCCGTGCCGTTCCAGCCGGTGTTCACCAGGTAAGCCTTGGCACCCACCTTTTCCATCTTCTTCACCAGTTCTTCGGCGTACTTGGTGGGGTGCAGGCTCAGGAAGGCTGCGCCGAAGCAGGCCGAGAAGGTCGGGGTGGGTTCGGTGATGCCGCGTTCGGTGCCGGCCAGCTTGGCGGTGAAGCCGGAGAGGAAGTAGTACTTGGCCTGTTCCGCGCTCAGGATCGAAACGGGGGGCAGCACGCCGAAGGCATCGGCCGAGAGGAAGATGACCTGGTGTGCGTGCGGGCCTTTCGATACGGGCTTCACGATGTTGTTGATGTGGTAGATGGGGTAGGACACGCGCGTGTTTTCGGTCACGCTCTTGTCGGCGAAGTCGATTTTGCCGTCCTTGTCCACCGTCACGTTTTCAAGCAGGGCGTCGCGCTTGATGGCGTTGTAAATGTCGGGTTCGCTTTCCTTGTCCAGGTTGATGACCTTGGCGTAGCATCCGCCTTCGTAGTTGAACACGCCTTCGTCGTCCCAACCGTGTTCGTCGTCGCCGATGAGCAGGCGTTTCGGGTCGGTGGAGAGGGTCGTCTTGCCCGTGCCGGAGAGGCCGAAGAAGATGGCCGTGTCCGTGCCGTCCATGTTGGTGTTGGCCGAGCAGTGCATGGAGGCGATGCCGCGCAGCGGGTTGAGGTAGTTCATGATGGAGAAGATGCCCTTCTTCATTTCACCGCCGTACCACGTGTTGAGGATGACTTGTTCGTTGGTCTTCAGGTTGAACACCGTGGCCGTTTCCGAGTTCAGCCCCAGTTCTTTGTAGTTGTCCACCTTGGCCTTGGCTGCGTTGAACGATACGAAGTCGGGTTCGCCGTAGTTGGCCAGTTCTTCTTCCGTGGGGCGGATGAACATGTTCTTCACGAAGTGTGCCTGCCAGGCCACTTCCATGATGAAGCGCACTTTGAGGCGCGTGGCGGGGTTGGCTCCGCAGAACGTGTCCATGACGAACAGGCGCTTGCCGCTCAGCTGCTTCACGGCCTTGGCCTTGAGGTCGGCCCAGGCTTCTTCGGAGCAGGGTTTGTTGTCGTTCTTGTATTCGTCGGAAGTCCACCACACGGTGTCCTTGCTGGCTTCGTTGTACACGAAGAATTTGTCCTTGGGCGAGCGGCCGGTGTAGATGCCGGTCATCACGTTCACCGCGCCGAGTTCCGTTACCTGGCCTTTTTCGTAACCTTCGAGGCCTTCCTTCGTTTCTTCGGCAAACAATACTTCATAGGACGGGTTGTGGAGCACTTCCTTCACGTCCGTAATGCCGTACTTGCTCAAATCTAAATTTGCCATTTTCTTTACCTTTTAAAAGATTTATATTTGATTGACTATCTTTCCGATGGTGACTCAGGCCAAGCCGCGGGGTGGGTTGTGCGCCTCCCGCGCGGGGAAGCCTTGTTATTCGAGTGGCAAAAGTACGGCTTTTTTTTGTTACGGGAAAATAATTAAAGAAAAATTTCCCTAATGCGCCCGCCTGCCCCTGCCCCGCCGCGGGCGTGCGTGCGGAAATTTTTTTCCGTAGGTACGGGATTTTATTTCCGTACGTGCGGAATTCCGGCCGCGCACGTGCGCAATTTCCGGGCCGCGGGAAGGCGGATTATCGGGAGTTTTTGCCTAATTTTGCCGGGCGCGCGGGCCGCGGGGCGGGGGGGCACGGAGCGCACGGAGTTTTTTGCTTTCCTGTGCGGTTGGAGGGAGCGCACATAGCTCGTTCCGGCACGCTGTGCCGGGAGGGGGCGGCGCGTCGGCGGCTTCAGGCCGGCAATGGTAGCCAAAAGCCCCGATGCAAGGCATTGGGGCAAGCTATGTGGACTCCTTCAAAAGGCAAGCAAAGAAAAGGCTATGTGCGCTCTGTGTCTCCCCGCCCCGCCCCGCGTCGGGATGCCATCCGCGCCCGTCTGCGGTATCTGCGGGAAACAAAACAGAGGCAAGGAGCAAGAGGCAAGAAATCATCCGCGCCCGTCTGCGGCATCTGCGGGAAACAAAACAGAGGCAAGGAGTAAGAGGCAAGAAATCATCCGCGTCAATCTGCGGTATCTGCGGGAAACAAAACAGAGGCAAGGAGCAAACGGCAAGAACCCATCTGCGCCCATCTGCGCTATCTGCGGGAAACCATCTGAAATCTGAAATTTGAAATCTGCAATTTGAAATTTTTCAATCTGAAATCTGCAATCGACTTATGATGTACCGATACCTTCTTTGCATTTCCCTGCTCGTGGCGGTGGCCTTGGGCGGCTGCCGCAAGCGGGAGTGGACGGTGGTGGAGCAGCGTTCCACCCTCATCGCGGTGGACAGCACCGCCGACGCGCTGGCCGACTCCGCCTACCTGGCCTCGCTCGCGCCGCTGCGGGCGCGGGTGGAGGCCGAAATGAACACCGTGATAGGCCGGGCGGCGCACACGCTCACCGTGGGGCAGCCCGAGAGCACGCTCTCCAACTTCGCCGCCGACGTGTTCCGCCAGGAGGCGGGCCGGTGGCTGGGGCGGCCCGTGGACCTGGCCGTGGTCAACATGGGCGGGCTGCGCATCGATGTGCCCGAGGGCGACATCACGGTGGGGCGCATCTTCGAGCTGATGCCCTTCGAGAACGAGCTGGTCGTGCTGTGGCTGCCGGGCGACAGCCTGCTGTCCTTGTGCGACATCATCGCCCGCGTGGGCGGCGAGGGGGTGTCCGGCCTGCGCATGGGCATACGCGGCGGGCGTGCCGTGCATCCCACCGTGGGCGGCCGCCCCATCGACCCGCAGGCCTCCTACGCCGTGGCCACCAACGACTTCCTGGCGGAGGGCAACGACCGCCTCACGCCCCTGGCCGGGCACACCCGCCTGGAACACACGGGCGTGAAGGTGCGCGACCTTTTCATCGACCACATCCGGCGCGAGGCGGCGCAGGGACGCGCCATCGACCCGCAGCTGGACGGGCGCATAAGCCGCGAGTGAAGGAACTCCGTCCCGGGGGGGGCATGCTCCTTCCCCTCCCACGGGGTATTCCCCTGCCTTGGGTGTCCATACCCCTCCGTCGCTGCGCGACACCTCCCCTACCTTAGGGGAGGAATAAAAATGTATGGTTTGCCGAGGCTTCCGCATAAGCCTGGCGGACGGACTAACCAGCTCCTCCCCTAAGGTAGGGGAGGTGTCGCGTAGCGACGGAGGGGTATGGACACCCAGGGGAGAAGGTATGGTATCCGGGCGTTTAATTTGAATAGCTATTTATATATGAAAACAAACGACCTCATCCGCCGCGGGCTGCTCGCGGCTTTGTGCCTGCTGGGCGCGCTGGCCACGGCGGGCGCGGGCGGGCGCGTGCACCTCACCATCCTGCACACCAACGACACGCACAGCCAGGTGGAACCCCTCCCCGGCGGCTCGCCGCGCACCCCCGGCATGGGCGGATACGCCCGCCGCATGGGGCTGATAGCGCAGATACGCGCCGAGGAGCCGAACGTGCTGCTGCTCGACGCGGGCGACTACTGGCAGGGCACGCCCTATTTCAACTTTTTCAACGGGCGGGTGGAGGTGGACGCCATGAACCGCATGGGCTACGACGCGGCCACGCTGGGCAACCACGAGTTTGACAACGGGCTGGACACGCTGGCCGCCGTGCTGCGCGGGGCGCGATTCCCGGTGGTGAGCTCCAACTACGTGTTCGACCACGCCGGGATGGCCAACCTGGTGAAGCCCTACGTCGTCGTGGAGCGGGGCGGGCTGCGCATCGGCATCATGGCCGTGAACGTGAACCCCGAAGGCCTCGTCATGCAGGCCAACTACCGGGGCATGCAGTGGCTCGACCCGGTGGGCGTGGCCAACGAAACGGCGGACTACCTGAAGGGCAGGCTCGGCTGCGACCTGGTCATCTGCCTGTCGCACCTGGGGGCCGACGAGGCCCGCTTCGAGCCGAACGACTTCAGCCTGGCGCGGCGCAGCCGCCACATCGACGTGGTGATAGGCGGCCACTCGCACGAGCTGATTGCCGACACCACGGCGACGAACCTCGACGGGCGCGCCGTCATCATCGCCCAGGCGGGCAAGAGCGGCGCCTACCTGGGGCGGATAGACCTGGTGCTGGAGCGGTGAGGCCTCCCCGGCAGGGGCGAGGGCGTGCGCGGAGGAAATAAGAGGGGCACACGGAAAACACGGATTGCATGGATTTACACGGATTTAGATGGAACGCAAATGACGCAAACAGCACAAATAAACGCAAATTTATCTGCGCAAATCTGCGAAATCTGCGGGAAACAAAATCCGTGTAAATCCGTATAATCCGCGTTATCCGTGTGCCCCTCTTATGCCCTCCGTGCGCTTATTCGCCTGCCGCCGCTCGCCGCCGGAACTCCGCGCACACGATGGCGGCGGCCACGCCCACGTTGAGCGACTCGCAGGTGGGTGCGCCGGGCGGGTAGCTCGGTATGAGCAGCCGGTGCGACACCAGCCGGCCCACCTCGGGCGAGATGCCGTTGCCTTCGTTGCCCATGACAATCACGCCGCGTGCCTCCAGGCCGCCCGCGGCGTACAGGCTGTCCCCGTCCATGAACGTGCCGTACACGGGCAGCCCCGCTTCGCGGCAGCGGGCGAGCAGCGCGGGCAGGTCTACGTAGTGCACCCGCACCCGCGCCAGCGCGCCCATGGTGGCCTGCACCGTTTTCGCGCCATACACGTCCGCCGAGTGTCGTGAGCAGAACACGTCGCGCAGCCCGAACCAGTCGGCCACCCGCACGATGGTGCCCAGGTTGCCGGGGTCCTGCACGTCGTCCAACGCCAGGCACAGGTCGCGCGCCGGGGTGTCGGGGTCGGGCGTGTCGGCGGGCTTGCGCAGCACGGCCAGCACGCCTTGTGGCGATTTCTGCGACGAGGCGCGGCGCAGTTCCTCTTCCGTGGCCTCGGCCACCTCGTCGGCGGGCGGGGCGGGGTGGGCGGCCAGCCATTCGGGCGTGGCGGCCAGCAGGTGGCAGTGCAGTCCGCCCTCCAGCAGGTCGAGCACCAGCTTGGTGCCCTCCGCCACGAAAAGCCCCGACTCGTCGCGGTATTTCTTGTGCGCGAGGCTTGCAATCAGTTTCTGCTTGTTCTTCGATAAAGCCATTTCTTCCTTAATAAACCACGGAGACATAGAGGTCCGTGATTATCTGTCCAATTCGTATGTTCCGTGTTCTTTCCTATTTCGGCACACCCTCCTTGCGGGAGGCCGGTTTCCCCCCTTCAGGGGGTAGGGGGGTGTTGCCGTGGCTTTCCGGCGGTCGTCCATGATGGCATCCTTGTTCTCCAGTGCCCAGCCAATCAGCGCGTCTATGTGCGGCAGCAGCGAGCGGGTGCGCTCCGTCAGCGCATACTCCACCCTCGGGGGCACCTCCGGGTACACCGTGCGGGTCACGTAGCCGTCCTCCTCCAGCGTGCGGAGCGTCACGGTCAGCATCTTCTGGGAGATGTCGGGTATGGCGCGCTGCAGGGCCTTGAAGCGCATGGTCGGTTCGCCCGAGCGGTCCAGGGTGAAAATGACCAGCAGCGACCATTTGTCGCACAGCCGCGCCAGTATGTTCCGTATCGGGCAATCGGGGAACACGGCGTTTTCTACCATCGTCCTGTCCATAATGTCATGTTTGCCAAATTACTCTACAAAGGTAAGCAAACTCCCCGCATACGGCAAACAAAAATTTTTTTCAAAAAAATTTCCCCCGCCAAACCGCTCACGCCCAACAAAGGTTACCAAGGCGTAACTGTCTGACACGTAAGTGCCTACTTGCACGGTCGAAACGGCCGCCGTACCTTTGCGGCGTAAAAGGAACAAGGTTTCCTTTGGTAAGTATGGAAACAACGGATTGTATAACCCATTCAAACAGTCAAAAATGAAAAAAGCATTGTTTATCTTGTTTAATTTCTTAACATTAACGATTATGGCACAGACTAAAGGACGTTTTGAAACGCACGAACTGGGCAGCTTCACGCTGCATGTGTATTACACCAACGACGCGCTGGGCGACGCCAGCTACATCGTGGAGGGCCGCGACGCGCTGGTGACGCTCGAACAGCCGCTCTTCAAGGACAACGTGGCGGAATACGACGCTTACCTCGCCGAGCTGGGCAAACCCGTGGCACGCCGCATTACCGACTACCACGTGGGCGGTACGGGAAGCCACGACGTGGTCATGGCCGAGGGCATGCCCGCCTTTACCCGGGGCGAGGTGTACGGCGGCATGATGCAGGGCTTCGCGCAGGCGTTCGGCGACGCGCTGACCGACATGCCAACGGGCGATGCCACGGAAGTGGCCTTCGGCAGCACGCATACCTGGGCGGGCATCCCGTTCGAGTTCCGCCACGGCGCGGCGACCGACTTCCCCGGTGCCAGCATCCTGATTGGCGGCAAGGCATACTACACGCACTGGGCACCGGCACGCGCCCACGTCAGCCACTTGCAGGTGTCGTCGCCCGCCGCCATCGACGCCGAAATCGCCGAAGCGGAACGGTCGCTCGCCACGGGTGCCACGCTCTTCATCGGCGGACACGGCGGTGCCGCCACGCGCGACGCGGTGGAATTCAAAATCGCTTACCTGCGCAAAATGAAGGAAGTGCTCGCCGCCAACGGTACGGCACAGGCTTTTGCCGACGGCATGCGCGCCGCCTACCCCGGCCTGCCCGGCGAAGCGGGCCTCGAAGAGTTGGGTGAAGCCTTGTACAAGTGATGACCAATCCCTCCGCACGCAGCCCAAATTCCCTCGGCACGCAACAAAATTTCCCTGCCGAGGGAATTTCAATTCCGCAGGCAGGGAAGTTCGGGCGGGGCGGCGCGGGGTGCGCGGGAAATATCGTACCTTTGCGCCTGTATATGGATAAAACGACGCTTATGATACGGCAAGCCACCACCGACGACATCGTGCTCATCCGCCGCCTGGCGGGGGAGGCGTTCCCGGCCACGTACCGCGACATCCTTTCGGCGGAACAGTTGGCGTACATGATGGAGTGGATGTATTCGCCCGAAAGCCTGCTGCGCCAGATGACCGGCGAGGGGCACACCTACTTCCTGGCCTACGAGGGCGACGACCCCGCGGGATACGTCTCCATACGCCCCGAGGGCGCGGACGTGTACCATTTGGAGAAAATCTACGTGCTGCCCGCCTGCCAGGGGCGCGGGTGGGGCAGGCGGCTGTTCCGCCACGCCGTGGCGGCCGTCAAAGAACGCCACCCCGCTCCCTGCACCCTGCGGCTGAACGTGAACCGCCACAACAAGGCCCTGCAATTTTACCGGCACCTGGGCATGCACGTGGCCGAGGAGGGCGACTTCCCCATCGGGGACGGCTACTTCATGAACGATTACATCATGGAACTTTCCATTTGACATAACAAAAGACGACACATGGACGCATATCGCATCAACGGCATGACCATCGAAGAGAACCTGCTGGCCCTGGCCAAGGCGGGCAACAAGCCGTTCACCCAACGGCTGAACCCCGGCGTGGAGCACGTGCTGGGCATCCGGGTGCCCGACCTGCGGCGGCTGGCGGCGCAAATCGCCCGCGACGACTGGCAGGCCTACCTCGCCACCGCGGGCACGCACTACATGGAGGAACGCATGCTGCACGGCATGGTGCTGGGCTGCGTGCGGGTGGCGGACGTGGAGGAATACCTCGGGCTGGTGGCGCGGTTCGTGCCGCTCATCAACAGCTGGTCGGTGTGCGACACGTTCGACTTCAGCGGCAAGCAACGCTTCGTGGACCGCCACAAGGAGCGCGTGTGGCAGTTCCTGGAACGGTGGATGGGGTCGGACCGGGAGTATGAAATCCGTTTCGGGGTGGTCATGGCCATGGGGCACTACGTGGACGCGGAATACCTGGAACGGGTGCTGGCGTGGTGCGACCGCTGCGCCGCCCACGAGGGCTATTATGTGAAAATGGCGGTGGCGTGGGCGTTGTCGGTGTGCTACGTGCGCTTCCCGGCCGAGACGCTGCGCTACCTGGTCGGCTGCGGGTTGGACGACTTCACGTACAACATGACGTTGCAGAAAATCGTGGAGTCGCGCCGCGTGCCGGAGGCCGACAAGGCCGTCATCCGCGCGATGCGGAGGAAGGCCGCCTCCCCCGCTTCCTTGTAGGGGCTTTTCAACCGCAAAGCGCAATTTTCCTAACCGCAGAGGTTTTTTTTCTAACCGCAAAGAGTGTTTTTTTCTAACCGCAAAGAGCGCAAAGGACGCAAAGGCATTCCCCCCCTCCCTTTGCGCCCTTTGCGCTCTTTGCGGTTGAAAGAATAGTTTTGCGGTTAAAAGAATAGCTTTGCGGTTAGAAGAATGCCCTTTTGCGGGAATGCCTGTGCGTTCCCCCCGCGCCCGTTGCGGTGGAGAAAACCTGTGGTTTTGTCCGCAGAATGCATTATCTTTGCATTTCCCAACTTAACCAACCCCGCTACGGACGTGAGAGTACGCTTCATACGCTTCCTTTGCCTCGTGGCCCTCGTGTCGCTGTGCGCCTGCCGGGTGACGAAGTTCGTGCCCGACGGCTCCTACCTGCTGGACAAGGTGACGATTGAGACCGAAGGCCGGGAGGTGAAAAAGGACGAGCTGCAAAAGTACGTGCGCCAGGCACCCAACTCATCGGTGTTTGGCATTTGGCGCATGCAGCTGCGTCTCTACAGCCTGGCGGGGCGCGACACGGCGCGGTGGCACAACCGCCTGCTGATGCGCATGGGCGAGGCCCCGGTGATTTATGACGAGACGCAGACCTACCTGTCCGAACAGTCGCTCCGGCAGGCGTTGGCCAACCGGGGCTACATGCACGCCGAGGTGGGCAGCTCGGTGGAGCTGGCCGACAAGCGGGCGCACGTCACCTACCACGTGCGCGAGAACGAGCCGTACCGCCTGCGCCGCTACGACGTGCACGTGCCCGACTCCGCGCTGGCCGCCGTGGCCGCCGACTCGGCCCGCTCGCTGCTGAGGGAGGGGATGTTGTTCGACGCCGACGTGTTCAACGCCGAGCGCGAGCGCATCAGCAGCCGCCTGCGCCAGCAGGGGTACTACCACTTCAGCAAGGAGCTGCTGGCCTACGAGGCCGACAGCGCGGTGGGCGGCAACCGGGTGGACGTGACGATGCACATGTCGCCCCTGGTCCCGCTGGACAACGACTCGCTGCGCCGCGCGGTGTTCAGCCGCTACCACGTGCGCCGCGTGGTGTTCTTCACCAGCCGGGGCATCCGCGGAGGCAGCGGGCAGCACTTCAGCAACAACCCGGACGACTTCAACCTGGAACGCAGCGGCGGCTACACGCTCATCAGCGAGAAAGAGGAGTTCCTCCGGCTGAAAACGCTGGTGGAAAACACGTTCGTGCAGCCGGGCGACCTCTACACCGATGCCGCGGTGGAACGCACGTATGCGGCGCTCAACGCGCTCTCGCCGGTGAAGTATGTCAACATCAGCTTCCAGGAAGTGGCGGGCGACTCGCTCGACTGCCTCATCAACGTGGCCCCGGCCAAGCTCTTCTCGCTCACGGCCGAGATGGAAGCCACGTACACCGACGGTTTTTGGGGGGTGGCGGCCAACCTGGGCACGGTGCACCGCAACGTGTTCCACGGCGCGGAGTCGCTTTCGCTGCAAGGCCGCCTGGCCTACGAATGGCAGGGCGAGGGCGTGCTGGCCAACGAGCTGGGCTTGCAGGCGGGATTGCAGTTCCCCAGCCTGCTGGCACCCCTGGTGTCGGACCAGTTCAGGCGCAACGCGCGGGCCACGACCCAGTTCACCGCCGACATCAGCTCGCAGAACCGCCCCGGCGAGTTCAACGTGAAGCGCTTCGGCGTGGGCATGAACTACAACTGGACGCGCGGGCGGCTGCGGCACACCTTCGACCCGCTTGACATCAATTACGTGAACTTCAACGTGGAGGACGAGTTCCGGCGCGAATTCCTCGAAACCAACCGCTTCAACCCCTACAGCTACGAGAGCCACTTCATCACCCGCATCGGCTACACGGGGTCGTTCTCCACGTTCAACCCCAACCAGCCGCTGCGCAACCATCTGTCGCTGCGCTACAGCCTGGAGACGGCGGGCAACGTGCTGTATGGCATCAGCCATTTGTTCAACACGAAGAAGAACGACGAGGGCTTCTACACCGTGGTGGGCGACATACCCTATTCGCAGTACGTGCGGGGCGACGTGAACTTCACCTTCCACCAGATATTCGACGGGAACAACCGCTTCGTGTACCACTTCTTCGCCGGGGCGGGCGTGCCCTACGGCAACGGCAGCGTCATCCCCTACGAGCGGCGTTACTACTCCGGCGGGGCCAACAGCGTGCGCGGGTGGGCCGAGAGCACGCTGGGGCCGGGCGTGTACCAGCGCGACCGCTCCATCCGCCGCGGGCGCGACTACAACCAGATAGGCGACGTGAAGCTGGACCTGAACTTCGAATACCGCTACAAGATGTTCGGCAAGCTGGACGGGGCGTTGTTCGTGGATGCGGGCAACATCTGGACCATACGCCCCTACGAGACGCAGCCGGGCGGCGAGTTCCGTTTCGACACGTTCTGGCGGCAGCTGGGCTTGTCCTACGGCCTCGGGTTCCGGCTCGACTTCTCGTTCCTCGTGGTGCGGCTCGACCTGGGCGTGAAGCTGCACGACCCCTCGCGACCCGAAGGCGACCGCTGGCGCACCAAGCTCACCTCGGACGACTTCGCGCTGCA
Organism: uncultured Bacteroidales bacterium; assembly: GCA_944321745.1. Lineage (GTDB taxonomy): Bacteria > Bacteroidota > Bacteroidia > Bacteroidales > Paludibacteraceae > QVMH01. Next base: position 2,572 of record CALUML010000044.1, on the reverse strand, counting down.
CTTCGCCATCGGTTACCCGTTCTGAAAACCTTCTTCCTCGGGAGAATGCCGCCGGGGGCTTCACTCCCGCACCTGCCCGTCGCCCCGGATAATCCATTTGTACGTGCACAGCTCGGCCAGGGCCATGGGGCCGCGGGCGTGCAGCTTCTGGGTGCTGATGCCTATCTCCGCGCCCAGGCCGAACTGCGCCCCGTCCGTGAAGGCGGTGGACACGTTGGCATACACGCAGGCCGCGTCCACCGTGCGCAGGAAGCGGGCGATGCGTTCCTCGCGCTCGCTCACGATGCACTCGCTGTGCTTCGAGCCGTAGCGGGCGATGTGCCGCAGGGCCTCGTCGGGGGAGTCCACGGTGCGGATGGCCATCTTGTAGTCCAGGAATTCCGTGCCGAAGCTCTCGTCCGTGGCGGGTTGCAGCAGGGGGGCGGGGTAACGGCCTTCGAGGGCGGTGCGGGCGCGCGGGTCGGCATACAGGGTGACGTGGCGGTCGGCCAGCCGCCGGCACAGGGCGGGAAGCTCCGCCAGCCGCGCGGCGTGCACGATGAGGCAGTCCAGGGCGTTGCACACGCTCACCCGGCGCGTCTTGGCGTTGTACACGATGCGTTCGCCCTTGTCGGTGTCGCCGTATTCGTCGAAGTACGTGTGGCAGATGCCCGCTCCCGTCTCGATGACGGGTACGAGCGAATGGCGGCGCACGAAGTCGATAAGTCCCCGCCCGCCGCGCGGGATGATGACGTCCACGTAGCCCGTGGCCTGCATCAGCTCGGCGGCGGCCTCGTGCCCGGCGGGCAGCAGGGTCACCGCGTGCGGGTCGTTGCCCCGGCGCGACAGCACGGAGCGGATGAGCTGCACGATGGCCTCGTTGGAGTGCCACGCGTCGCTGCCGCCCTTGAGCACGCAGGCGTTGCCCGACTTCAGGCACAGGGCTGCCACGTCGAAGCTCACGTTGGGGCGTGCCTCGTAGATGATGCCCACCACGCCGAAGGGCACGCTCACCTTGCGCAGGGTCATGCCGTTGGGGCGCACCGTCTCGGACAGCACCCGCCCCAGGGGCGAGGGCAGCGAGGCCACGTGGCGCATGTCGGCGGCGATGCCCTCGATGCGTTCGCGGGTGAGCAGCAGGCGGTCGCGCAGCGGGTTGGCGGCATCCATGGCGGCCAGGTCGAGGGCGTTGGCTTCCAGCAGGCGGCCGGTTTGCGCCACGGCCTCGTCGGCCACGGCCAGGAGCGCGGCGTTGATTTCGTCCTCGCCCAGCAGGTTGAGCGTGCGCGAGGCGTTCAGGGCGTTTTCTTTCCAGTCCATATTGATGAAATGTTGCGTGTCAGTAGTTTGTCAAATGCCTTGGCGTTTATATGCCTCATCCCGGATTCCGCTCCCGGGAGGCTGTGTGAAAACTATGGGCAAAACCGCCGTCATTTCGACCGCAGGGAGAAATCCCCCGCAGCAACGCTTTCCCCCGGCTCACTTGGAGATTTAGCTTACGCTCAACTTCGTGTCTCACTTCGTTCAATGAGATTTCTCACTTCGTTCAATGAGATTTCTCACTTCGTTCGAAATGACGGGAACGCCGTTCGAAATGACGGCGGTTTTGCCCCGTGCTTTTCACACATCCTCCCCGGAGCGGGGGATGGGCTCGGCTTCGGGCGCGGAAGCCCTGGAGGCGGTGGGGCGCATCTCCCCCTTTGGGGGAGAGCCGGAGGGGGCGTTCTCTATTCTATATATAAGTAGTCGTAGTGTATCACGGGCTTTTGGTTCTTCTGCCCGGCGGCGAGGCGTGCGGTCGCGCTGTCGCATTGCGCCTTGCCCACTCCCAGCAGGCGGCCTTGGGGGTCGATTATTTTCACGATGTCGTCCTTCTCGAAGTCGCCCGCCACGCGGGTGATGCCCACGGGCAGCAGGCTCACGGCGCGGTCGCCGGTGAGGGCGCGTGCGGCGTTGTCGTCCACGTGCAGTTCGCCCTTGGCGAATCCGCCGCTGTGGGCTATCCACTTCTTCACGCTCGACACCGTGTCGCGGGCGGCCACGAAGTGGGTGCACACCGCGTCGCGCCCCGCGTGGAGCAGGTCGGTGAGGATGTGCTCGGTGCCGCCGTTGGCGATGTACACGTCGATGCCCTCGTCGGCTATGCGGCGGGCGATGGCGGTCTTGGTGTGCATGCCGCCGCGCCCGAAGGTGGACTTGCCCGCCTGGATGAAGGCCGACACGTCGTCGGCGGGGCGTATCTCGCGTATCACGGTGGAGCGGGGGTCGGCGGGCGGGCCGTTGAATATGCCGTCGATGTTGCTCAGGATGACGAGTGCCTCCATGTCCATCATGGAGGCGATGAGGCCTGACAGCTCGTCGTTGTCCGTGAACATCAGTTCGGAGACGGACACCGCGTCGTTCTCGTTCACGATGGGTATCACGCCGTTGTCCAGCATCACCCTCATGCAGTTGCGCTGGTTGAGGTAGTGGCGGCGGTCGGCGAAGTTCTCCTTGGTGGTGAGCACCTGCCCCACCACGATGCCTTGCTCGCGGAAGAGGTCGTAGTAATGGTTGATGAGCTTGGCCTGCCCCACGGCCGAGAAGAGCTGCC
>CALUML010000043.1 GCA_944321745.1 uncultured Bacteroidales bacterium | reverse complement strand
CTTTTCCTCTTTTTGTTGACATAAATAACACACGTTTAACTGTTAAAACGTGTGAAGTAAATCTGTAGCATGACAAAGGAGTGCCGGAAAGCGAAATCAATAAACGAAAAGCCATGAAAAAAACATCTGCTTTCGAATACGGTTTCATTGCACAAGAATTAAAAGAAGTGTTCCCCGAATTGGTGACCCAAGACAAGGAAGGCTATTACTCCATCAACTACATTGGGTTAATACCACTCATGGTGGAGGCTTTGAAAGAGCAAAACGAACAGAACAAAACCCAACAGGCAGAAATAGACTCACTGAAAAAAGTAGTCATGGTCTTAGCCAAAGAAAGCAACCTGCCTCACATACGCACCACAGCTTCAACCGACAGCGAAAGCACTTCCCTGCAAACGCCTGCCGTAACCGAATGCCGCCTGGAGCAGAATACACCCAATCCGTTTAACCATTCCACACAAATCAGATACTATCTTCCGGAAAATATAAATTCTGCATATCTTTGCATTTACGACATGCAAGGCAAGCAACTGAAGCAAATTGCGCTCACGCAACGGGGTGAAGGCGCAGAACTGATTTCCGCCTCACAGCTTGCCCCCGGCATGTACCTCTACGCCCTCATCGCCGATGGACAGGAAGTGGATGTAAAACGCATGATATTAACGGAATAAAACATATATAAAGAATACTTGTTATGAAAACAAATTTTATTTTCTTGATGACACTGCTATTGCAGTTTCCCGTCATGCTATTTGCCCGCATAAGTAAAGCGGAAGCGGACATGATAGTAGAAAAATATGTGACAGAATTAGGTATTCAGGATGTATGCGAGTTACGTAGCCATCCAGACAGCTTGTCGGAACACTTGACCATTCAAATGTTGGATAACTATACTTTGGAAGCTACCAATGTTTTTCCATATTGGATCAATGACAATGTCAAGGTCAATGAAATATCCAACAGATTTGTTTTCGTTGATAAAGAGACTGGACGCATGGATGTTTTCCTTTGCATGACTTCCCCCACGGATCTTGAAAATTGGACTCGCATGATGAGTCCTTCTTCCAAAAACAAGTTACTTTTAGATAAACAAACGATTATTTGTTCCAACCTGGTGAACGATGTGTTGTATTTCAACAAGGGCGTACCTGCTTGTAAAGTGGAAATAATAGATCCGTCCGGAAAAATTGTACGCACGAAAAACTTGAAAGAAGGCGAATTACAAATGGACGTTTCGGGTATCCCTGCGGGAACTTATTTTGTTTGTTTGCATGGTGATAAATGGCAGGTAAAAGGTAAGATTATCATTGAATGAAACACCTAAAAAACTTGAACATGAAAAAAGGTTTTCTTTTATTGGCACTCTTGATGCCAATATTCTTCGTGTGGGTGTTTGCCCAAGTGGAAAAAGAAGATGCAGACCGCATTATCACCGATTACATAAGACTGGAGCTTGATAGCGATTATTTGTTATATGCTTATAGCGACACATTGAGTGGGCAAGTGTCTTTTTTCACGTGGGAAGATACACTACAGGCAAACAATGCTTATGCATATTTCATTGATGAAGCACCGCAGGCCAACTGGTCGCACCCTTGTCGCTATGTGTTTGTTGACAAAGGAACAGGCCATCTGAATGTAGTAAATGCGGACACCCCACCCAAGGATGCCTACCAGTGGTCACTCTTGAGCAGGAAAATATCCACACAGTCAAGTGGAGAGTTTTTTAATTTCTCAGAGGCAAAACTACCAAGGCAGAATGCAGTAACAATGCCAGAAAACAGCTATGCTGTCATTATCAGTGGTGGAGGAAATTTAAATTCCAATCACATCCGATATTGGAACGATTGCTCCGCCATTTACTCGGCACTAATCAATGTATATGGTTACTTGGAAGACCACATTTATGTTATCATGTCCGATGGCACAGACCCGGCTGCAGACAGGTATGATTACATGGAGGACAGTTATGACTCCTCCCCGCTGGATTTGGATGGCAATGGTACTCCCGATATTCAGTATGCAGCAACTAAAGCCAACATAACAGCTGTATTTAATGAACTTTCCGGGAAATTGTCATCGGATGATGATTTGTTCATATTCACGACAGACCATGGCGGGAGTGGCTCTAACGGCGTTTACCTGGTGCTGTGGAACTCCGTGCTATTCTATCCGTCCGAGTTTGCTGCGGAACTGGAAAAAGTGAATGCCGGTAACATAAGCATTGTCATGGAGCAATGCAACAGCGGAGGCTTTGTCCCCTATTTGGCAAAAGAAAGCCGGGTAGTCGCAACTGCTTGCAGCGCAACGGAAAGTTCATGGGCCATGTCTAATGGGTACTATGATGAGTTTGCTTATCATTGGACCTCAGCCATTGCCGGTGTCAAACCCGATGGAGGCGTGGTTGATGCCGACACGAATGATGACGGCTTTGTCAGTATGCAGGAAGCGTTTTCGTACGCCGTCCTCCATGATGCAAAAAACGAAACCCCTCAATATAACTCAATTGACAGCCATTTGGGAAATTACCTCACGCTGAGTGGCATCGAAGGGTGTGTCACCTCCATGTTTGATAACCAGACAGTATCGGCAGATAAAGAAGTGTTAGGATGTTCAATAGAATCAACAAACGTAGTAGTTGAAGGCGGAACGAAACTGACCCTAAACCATCTTACATCAACAACGATTAACGGCCCGTTTGAAACAAAAACTGGAGCCGAATTGGAAATACGATGATTGATTTGGCTGATCGCAATTTTGTAACGTGTCCTGCTATCCAAATTACAAACGTCGGACATTGTCGGCACAAGTTGCAGACTTGCGCCAGCAACTAAGGGGAAAGTTAATCATAGAGGTCGCGGATGAAAATACGGATTTACAGCCTATCGTGTCTTACCATTTCTTTCCGCCTCACAGCTTGATCCCGGCATGTACCTCTACGCCCTCATCGCCGATGGACAGGAAATGGATGTAAAACGCATGATATCACTGCTGAATGCTATGAACCAAATTGTTATTAACCCAATAAAGCAACATGAATATGAGAAATGTTTTATTTATCCTCTTAGCCGGAGTTGGGATGTTTTTCTCCGCCCATGCGGAAGAACAAGAGTATTGCCCAATGCTCAATGAAAACTTCACATGGAGCTATTGCGACATCATGGAAAGAACTGTTGACGGTGCTTCTGTATATGACATCACGTATAGTCAAAACCGCATCCAAGGCGACACCACGATAAACGGCGTAACCTACAAAAAAATGTATGGTGCGCAATGCTCTGAATGGTCTTATCTGGCGGCCATGCGCGAGGAAGGAAAAAAGGTGTACACGGTCAGCGACCAATTGCCTGATGGCAAAGAATATTTGTTATACGATTTCGATTTGGAGGAGGGGGACGTTGCTCCTGCCCCTTACAAAGAACCTGAAATCGTCGTAGTGACTGAGGTGGATACCGTAGAGACCGCTTTCGGACCGAGGAAAAGAATCATCATGCCTGGCGACACGTGGATAGAAGGCATAGGTTCCATTGAGCGGTATGTTGAATGTCCATTAAGTCCAGTGCCACTTTACGACCTTGGCATCCGCTTCAATTATCAAAAGCAAGGAGCGGAAATCGTGTACAAAACCGACGGCTTTTGGTTCAAGGAGAACGAATGCGAGACGACCCTCTCCCCTTTTCTACCATCGGCACAGGGCATCTGTATTAGCCAACCGGCTCAGGGCGTGCTGTGCATCACCACGGACGCGGAAGAAGCATTTGATGTGGACATATACGACTTGTCCGGCCAACAGTTGCTTTCTTTGCAGGGGACGAGCGGGCAACACCTGGACGTGTCTGCCCTGCCCGATGGCATGTACATCGCCGTGCTGCACTTTGCCGACGGCACCCGCCACTCGGAAAAGGTGGTGAAACAACTATAGGCGTTTCTAACTGCCAAGAGCACCACGGACGCAAAGAGCATGATGCGCACGTCGCTGTAGACTACAGACCGAATTTCTCTTTGCGTTCTCTGCGCCCTCTGCGGTTGCCTCTTCTAACCGCAAAGAGTGCCAAGGACGCGGAGAGTATAATGTGCACGTCGCTGTAGACTGCATCTCTTTGCGTTCTCTGCGGTTGCATACTTCTAACCGCCAAGAGTACAAAGGACACGCCCAACCCCTTCAACCAATCAACGCAAATCAAATATTATCTTTCGGAAGACGTAAATTCTGCATATCTTTGCATTTACGACATGCAAGGCAAACAGTTGCAGCAAATCGCCCTCACGCAGCGGGGCGAAGGCGCAGAGCTGATTTCCGCCTCACAACTCGCCCCCGGCATGTATCTTTACGCCCTCATTGCCGACGGGCAGGAAGTGGATGTAAAACGCATGATATTAACGGAATAAAAAGAGAAGTATTATGAAAGCGACAAAATTACTTGTATTATCCTTGTTCTGCATGGGAAAAATGTATGCGGTAGGAATTGACAGCATCCAAACTCACGTGGAAGGCAATCGGATAAAAGTGCTTGTGGAATGGAGTGGATATGGTTGTTACCACCCGACAGACAGTGTCATCCTCGATGATACCTCAGGCGAGGTGCGCATATACCGCACAGAGACAGTCCCTGAATGCGACATGGTTACCCACAACACGGATAGTTTCTATGTAAAACAAGGTGCGTTCGATGAATTGAAAATACAGCTTTACAAACGATCTATGTCCGGAGGAACTGATGAAATGCCCACCTATGGAGATTATTTCTTGACCGACAACAAGACATTACGATTGAGGGAAACCGTTTATTTTCCTACAGGGACTATTTGGACGGAGGTGACCACTAACCTCTTGGATGAAAGCTACTGTGCCATAAATACCTATGAGGTTGCCGGGGACACGACCATAAACGAGACGGATTATCGGAAAATATTGCTGAACGGAACTCCCCTGTACGCCTTGCGCGAGCAGGACGACAAAGTGTATCTAATGTCATTGGAGCAGAAACAAGAAAGACTGGCCTATGACTTTGCCTGGGAGATAGGCAAGACACTCTATTACCAATTCCTGGAATCGGCTGCGGATGAATACATGCCCATGTGTACCCTCCAGGAAATAAGCCAGGTGCAGCTGATGGACGGACAATATTATGACTATGCCGGAGGCTGCATCCGGGGCATCGGAGGCGAAGGTGGCATTTTCGAGCACATGCTGCCGCAGCCGACCAACGGCGACCAGACCTGCCTGCTTTGCTTTTCGCGAAACCACACGCTCGTTTATCGGAACGAAGAGTACCCCGATTGCCAATCATGCGCGAAGAACGACACGAACCGAGGCCATGTGGAAACCCCATCCCCCGTCAGGTTTGCAGACAACGTGTTCTATTTCTCTTTCGCCCAGCAGGGTGCAAGATATTTGACCATCTACAACTCCACCGGGAGCAAAGTGCTTTCCCGCAACATCGAAGGCATGGCTTCCCTTCCGATAAATGGGTTGGGAAAAGGCGTTTATCATTACCAAATAACCGGAAGCGGGTCGTATGGCGGGACATTCATATGTTTGTGAAGGCAAACTTCGGGCATTGCAACACAAGTCACAGACTTGCGCCAGCGACAGTAAGAACAAAGGATAACACCTACTCTGAAAAAATAATTCTCAACAAATAACAACAGCCTTATGAAAACAAAACAAGTATTTCTCGGTATCTGCCTGCTTTTGTGTTCAACATTGTTCGTCTCCTGCGAAAAAGAACCGGTCACGGATATCGGGGTGATTGAGAAGGAACTGAAAGATGTAATCAGAGAGAACAATATAACAACATGCTATGTCATGTTAATATCAGAAACAGGGACATACGCAGCTCATAAAAATGCCAGTTTCGAAATAAAAGGAGGCTTCTTGATTGTGGAACATAACCGATATAATTTATTGTACCTGTCAAAATATGATGTGTACGAAACTATTACATTTTATTTTGCAGACACAAATTATTTCGGCTGGTAAGTTTTTCTGCTTTCATAGGTGTAAGTTTCCAACTTGTGCCGAGTGGTTAACAAAAGCGGTTTGTTGCTGTTTTTTGGGATATGCAGCTACAAACTTCGAGCATTATCGACACAAGCCACAGACTTACACCAGACAGGGCTACTCGCGAAATAGAAATCGGTCCTGGAGATCCGAGGAATAACGTCGGCTGGGGGGCAAGCCTAACACGGATGGTGCCAATAAACCCCAAATGCTCCTGCTTTCCCCCACCCCCATTTCTCTTTTTTTGCGTACTTTTGCCCCGTCAACTGTTCGTATGGCGTTGCCCTACGCTAAACGCCCCAAGGCCGTTGGCCTTGGGCTACCGCCTGGCACTGTCAATTAAACCCAAATCGGTCATTAGACCATTCTGTGAATATCATTGCCTGCTTTCGGCGTTTTTTGCCGCCTTTTCTCTCGACATAGCCCGCTATGCTTTTGAGAAAAGCCACCAAAAACCGCTTGTCACAAGAACAGAAATAATGACCGATTTGGGTTGAAATATTCCTGATAGTTCCTCGGTCATCGTCCTATCATTTCAGTCCCGCCCATCCCGGAGCATCGTATCGTACGTTATTTTGGAGATGTAAAGTTCGTTTTGTGTGCCACGGCCTCGGTTTTATTTACTATTTTTGCGGAAAGGTTCAAGCATCATGAAGATTACAATCGTAGGAACGGCTTATCCCTACCGGGGGGGCGGCATTGCCACGTATGTGGAGCGGCTGGCCAGGGAGCTTCAGGCCGAGGGCGACGAGGTGCTGATAGAGACGTTCACCCTGCAATACCCTTCCTTTCTCTTTCCCGGCAAAACGCAATATTCGGACGAAGCTCCCCCGCAGGACTTGCGCATCCGGCGGAGCGTGAACTCGTGTAACCCGTTCAACTGGCTGCGGGTGGGACGACGGCTGGCGCGGTCGGAAGCGGAACTCGTCGTGATGAAATTCTGGACACCGTTCATGGCACCGTGCCTGGGCACGATAGCCCGCCTGGTGAGGCGGAACAAGCGTACCCGGGTGGTGGCCATCGTGGACAACATGCTGCCACACGAGCACCATGTGTTCGACAAGGTACTGGCGGCTTATTTCGTACGCTCGGTGGACCGTTTTGTCGTGATGTCGGAGGCGGTGTTGCGGGAGGTGGAGCTGTTTGACCGGCGCAAGCCGAAGACCTTGTGCCTGCATCCCTTGTATGACAATTTCGGTGCCGTCATGCCCCGGGAGGCGGCTTTGGAGCATTTGGGGTTGCCGGCAGATGCGCGCTACATGCTGTTCTTTGGTTTCATCCGCGACTACAAGGGGCTGGACCTGCTCATGCGGGCTTATGCCCATCCGTGGTTTGCCGGGCACAACGTGCGGCTGGTGGTGGCAGGCGAGTTTTACAACAACCGCAGCCGCTACGAGGAGTTGGAACGGGAACTGGGGCTGACGGGGCGCATCATCTGGCGCAGCGACTTCATCCCGAATGACGAGGTGGCCTACTACTTCAACGCCGCCGACATCGTGGTGCAGCCTTACAAGTCGGCCACGCAGAGCGGCGTGACGCAAGTGGCTTACCACTTCGAAAAGCCCATGCTGGTGACCGACGTGGGCGGCTTGGCCGAGATGGTACCGGCGGGCAAGGTGGGCTACGTCACCCCCGTGGATCCCGACGCGATAGCGGCGAGCCTCATCGACTTCTATGAAAACGACCGCGCGACGGCGTTCCGCCCCGGCTTGCTGGAAGAAAAAAAGAAATATGCCTGGAGCAACATGACCCGGGCCGTGAAGGGAAATTTGCGTTAGAAAGTGCCACACGCATAGACAAACCAAGAAAGGGAAAAGAGGATATGTCGTCCATCTTTTCCCTTTTCCCTTTTCCCTTTTCCCTTTTCCCTTTCTCCTTTTCCCTTTTCCCTTTTCCCTTTTCCCTTTAAACCTCTCTTTCCCCCATCTCAACTCTTAGGGCACGGAATTCATGGAAGCGTTTGCGCACATCGAGTGGCGGCAGCTTTTCCTTTTCGGATTTTCTTTGAAGCGGTTCTTCTTCCATAGCCTTTACCACCTTTGGGTAAGTTTCGTAATCCAAGGCACCGCCTTCGCCGGTGTTGTACACGGCCTTGATTTCCGGCATCAGCTCGGTGGCTTGCAGTTCGATCAGGTCGCCCACCACGAAGTCGAACAGCGTGCTGTCGCAGCAGGTATGCGCCGACATCTTCTCTGCATACAACTTCAGCAGGCGGCGGTACCATTCGATTGCTTCCGGACGGCGTTCGGGTTCGCGCCGCACTAACTGCACCATGGCATCCGTCACCCAGTAGCGGGAATAGGAGTCCAACCCGGTTTCTTCCATGAAGGCGTACAACTTGTCGAGGTGGTTCTTGCCCAGCAGGTAGAGCGTGGCCGGGTACATATATTCTCCGCAGTCGCCGATGTGATAATCGTAAAAAAGATAGGTCTGCCGCAGGGTTTCCAGCACCACGTCCAGGCTGTGTTCGTCGCCCACCTCACCCAGCAGGATCAGTGCGTTTGCCAGCGTGGAGTCCAAGGCATCATCGTCGGGTTGCTGTTCGCAGGTGCGTCCCGTCTCCCACAATATGATTTGTTCCAGGTCGTGCCTCAGCGAGCCGTGCGGCAGAGCCAGTACGCGGTCGAGTGCCTTGTCGGTCAGGCCGAGGTAATGGTCGGGGTCTTTCAGCAGGTCGTGGAGCCACGGCGTATCGACTTTCAGCTCTTTGGGGTATTCCGGGTGCTGGTAGGTGTAGGGCACCAGGTCCTGCTTGGATTTTTCCGTTTTTTTGAAGAATTCGTAGAGGCGTGACATTACGTCGGGGGAGAGGTTTTCATCGTCACCATATTCTTCGTCGTCCTCGTCTTCGCCTTCGTCCTCGTCATAGGGTTGCACCACGTAATCAAAGTTGTCGCCCAAATGCTTGCGCAAGATGGGCAGGTAGCGGGCTGCCTCCTGGCGGGTGCGTGTGAAAAGGTAATGCTTCCCGTCGCGACCGTATTCGTATTCGATGAGTGGCACGTCCTCGGTGTCCTCCTCCAGCAGGTATTGGGTGGTGGCAAAGCCTTTGTGTGGGTGTATGCCCGCCTCCTCGGCAAATGCGATGGCTCCGTATATGAGGTTGTGTGCTTCCTCGTAGCTGATTTGTTGTAATCCGCCGTATGTGTCTTCCATGTTGTCCAACAGCTCCTCGTAATCCTCGTCGGAGATGCTGAAGTGATAAAACGTGTCCTTTACTCCCAGGCAGAACATGTCTGTCAGGTACATGCCCAGCGTGTAGGTGCCGCCCGCATGCCGGCGCGCCACGGTGACGTGTGCCAGCCCGCTTTCTTTCCAGTCGGCGTTCACGTAGCAGGCCTCTACCGGCAGCAGTCGGCCTTTTTCGCGGATGTACTTGTCCGGTGACATGGGTGGTTGCTTGTGGGTTTGTTTTTTTTTCTTGGCCATATTGTCGTTGTTTGTTGCCTGCAAAGGTACGGCAAAGTTTTTTGTCTTGCCCATCCTCCCTTTCTTTTTCTTCCCGTTTCTGCAAAAAAACGTATCTTTGCCATGCGGGAGAGGGGGCTTTTCCTTTCAACTTTCCCCCTTCAACTTTCTACTTATTAAACTTCACTATGCTGAAGCAGCAGTTACAACAAAAGTTACAGCAGAAGCTGTCGCCTGCGCAGATACAGGCTGTCAAGATACTGGAAATCCCCACGCTGGAGCTGGAGGAGCGCATCCGGCAGGAATTGGAGGAAAATCCTGCACTGGAGGAGGGAGCCGAGCCTGCCGGGCAAGAGGAAGAAGCGTTTGAGGAGGAAGACTACGACGCGGGCGGCGATGGCGGCAACAACGATGATATGGAGCTGGAAGAATATATGCCCGATGACGACATCCCCGACTATAAGCTGCGGGCGAACAATGCCTCGAAGGACGATGAGAAGCGCGACAGCATCCCCTTTTCGGCGGGCATGACTTTCCACGAGCATCTGCTCGGACAGCTGGGTTTGCAGGACCTCACGGAACACGAGCGCGAACTGGCCGAATACGTCATCGGCAACGTGGACGAGGACGGCTACCTGCGCCGCACGCCCGAGGCCATGGTGGATGACATCGTGTTCCAACAAGGCGTGCAGACTACCGACGAGGAGATGCGCCGCATCGTGGACGTGATTCGCGGGCTGGACCCCGCCGGGGTGGGGGCGACCGACCTGCGGGACTGCCTGCTGCTGCAACTGGACCGCAGGACACCCACCGACAGCGTGCGGCAGGCCCGGCAGGTGGTGGCGGGATATTTCGACGACTTCTCGCGCAAGCGGTACGATAAAATCATGAAAGCCCTCTCCCTGGACGATGATGCCATGAAGCGGGTGGTGGCCGAAATCGTGCGCCTCAACCCCAAGCCGGGCAGCGCGTGGAGCGGCAACGTGCTGGAGCGGTCGATGTCCACCATCGTGCCCGACTTCATCCTGGAGAACGACGAGGGGCATCTTACCGTGCATCTGAACAACGGCAACGTGCCCGAACTGCGGGTGAGCAGCACGTATAACGAGATGTTGCAGGACTATGCGGGCAACAAGGCCAACCAGACGAAAGAGATGAAAGACGCCGTGCTGTTCATGAAGCAGAAAATCGACTCCGCCCGCTGGTTCATCGATGCCGTCAAACAGCGGCAGCAGACTTTGCTCACCACCATGCAGGCCATCGTGGACTTCCAGCACGATTATTTCCTCGAAGGCGACGAGACCCGCCTGCGCCCCATGATATTGCAGGACATCTCCGACCGCACGGGCTACGACAAGTCCACCATCTCGCGGGTGAGCAGCAGCAAGTACATCCAGACGGACTTCGGCATCTTCCCGGTGAAGTACTTCTTCTCCGAGTCCATGACGAACGACTCGGGCGAGGAAGTCTCCACCCGCGAAATCAAGACCATCTTGCAGGACACCATCGACCGCGAGGACAAGCACGACCCGCTCAACGACGACCGCCTGGCCGACATCCTCAAGGAAAAAGGCTATCCCGTCGCCCGGCGCACCGTGGCCAAGTACCGCGAGCAGCTGGGCATACCGGTGGCGAGGCTGCGGCGGGAAGTGTAAGAGGCAAGGAACAAGAGGCAAGGAGTAAGAGGTAAACAAGTAAACGAGTGGACGAGTGGACGAGTAAACAAGTGAACAAGTAACGTCCAAGGCCAACGGCCTTGTGGCTTTCAGCGTAGGGCATCGCCCTACGGGCAGAGGCAAAAGGCGAGGAGTAAGAGGTAAGCAACGCCCTACGGACAGGGGAGACGCAATAGTAAATATAAATGGTAAATAGCAAATTCTATCACATTGTTTCGGTGGTGCTCATGCCGCTGTTCATGCCGTTGCTGGGCGTGCTGTTCCTGTTCCAGCTGCGCGAGTTCGCCTACCTGCCCGCCCTGTTCAAGGGCGTGACCATCGGCGGCACGGTGCTGTTTACCATCGTGTGCCCGCTGGTACCCATGCTGCTGATGCGGCAGAGCGGCCACATCGACGACTTCTTCATCTCGCGCCGCGAGCAACGCCTGTGGCCTTATGTCTTCTCGTTCGTGTCCTACACGCTGTGGTCGTGTTTCTTTTGGCATACGTTGCAGATGCCCGGCTACGTGGTAGGCATGGCCGTGGGGTCGGCGGCCTCCATCGTGCTGCTCATGGTCATAACGCTGAAATGGAAAATCAGCGCGCACATGACGGGCATCGGCGGCTTCGTAGGTTGCGTGTGCGGGTTGTGTTACCGCGTGGCGTACAACCCGGTAGGCTTCCTCATTCTCATCCTGTTCCTCTCCGTGCTGCTGGGGCTGGCGCGGGTCGAGCTGAAGGCGCACACCCCCACGCAGGTGCTGGCCGGTTTCGTACTTGGATTTTTATCCGTATTTTTGTGCTGCCTTTTCTTTTAGGAGTGAGAGGCAAGAGGCAAGAGGTAAGAGACGAGAAGTAAGGAGCGTGGGAGGCACCCGTCCTTGTCCGCAGGGCGATGCCCTACGCTGAGAGCCACAAGAGGCATTGGCTCGTCCCTACCCGTAGGGCGATGCCCTACGCTGAGAGCCACAAGGCCGTTGGCCTTGTTTACTCGTTTACCCGTAACTAATCGTTAATCACTAATCACTAATCGTTATACAAAATGATTACAATAGACCAACTCAAGGATGTGTTGGAACGCGAGGACGCGTTGAGGAGGTATCTTTGACATCGATGCCAAGCACATCCAGATAGAAGAAGAAGAATTGCGCACGCAGGCTCCCGGCTTTTGGGACGACCCGAAGGCCGCCGAGGCGCAGATGCGGAAGGTAAAGGAATTGAAACGCTGGGTCGAAGGCTACAACGGCGTGAAAGCGGCGGCCGACGAGTTGCAGCTGGCTTACGACTTCTGCAAGGAAGGGGTGGTGAGCGAGCAGGAGCTCGACGCGGCTTATGCCGATGCCCTGTCGCAGGTGGAGGCCCTGGAGCTGAAAAACATGCTGTCCAAGGAAGAAGACAGCATGGGCGCGGTCATCAAGATAGTGGCCGGCGCGGGCGGCACCGAGGCGCAGGACTGGGCGGAGATGCTCTTCCGCATGTACCAGCGGTGGTGCGAGCGCAAAGGCTACAAATGCCAGGTGACCAACTACCAGGCGGGCGACGAGGCCGGCATCAAGACGGTGACCATGCAGATAGAGGGCGACATGGCCTACGGCTACCTCAAGAGCGAGAACGGCGTGCACCGCCTGGTGCGCGTGTCGCCCTTCAACGCCCAGGGCAAGCGCATGACCTCCTTCTCGTCCGTGTTCGTGGTGCCGCTGGTGGACGACTCCATCGAGATAGCCGTCAACCCCGCCAACCTGTCGTGGGACACGTTCCGCTCCTCCGGCGCGGGCGGGCAGAACGTGAACAAGGTGGAAACCGGCGTGCGCCTGCACTACAAGTACAAGGACGAGGCCACCGGCGAGATGAAGGAAATCATCATCGAGAACACCGAGAGCCGTTCGCAGTTCGACAACAAGGAGAACGCCATGCGCCTGCTCCGCTCGCAGCTGTACGACATCGAGCTGGAGAAACGCCGCGCCGCCGCCGCCGAAGTCGAAGCCGGGAAGAAGAAAATAGAATGGGGCTCGCAGATACGCAGCTACGTGTTCGACGACCGCCGTGTGAAGGACCACCGCACCGGCTACCAGACCTCGGACGTGCAGGGCGTGATGGACGGCGACATCGATGCCTTCATCAAAGCCTACCTCATGGAGTTCCATTGACAGGGGGAAAGAGAAGGAAAAAGAAGACGAAAAGCCCGCACGAGCCAGTTGCCGCAAGGCATGGACGGCTGTGTGCGGGCTTTGCTTTTCCCGGCTGCCATGTCCGCCGAAATCCCGTCCGTGCGGAAGCGAAATTCCGTGCCTGCGAAAATCCAGCCGCGTTAGTGCGGAAATAAATTTTCGTACTGACGCAGCCGGGCGGGCAACCGGCAAAACCGTTTCAAGTATAAGAAAGGACAAACTTTATGGACGAAAACATCCTATACGTCAAGAATATGGTGTGCCGCCGCTGCATCCTGGTGGTGGGGCAGATATTCGAGGGGCAGGGCATCACGCCCCGCAGTGTGGAATTGGGGGTGGTCGCGCTGCCCCGCCCGTTGTCGCCGGAGGAGCTGTCCCGCATCCGGCAGCAGCTGGAAAGCTACGGCTTCGAGCTGATAGACGACAGGCATTCGCGCCTCCTGGAGCAAATCCGCGTGGGGATTATCGAGTACGTGCACCATGCGGACTGGCAGGAGAGGCAGAACCTGTCCGACTACTTGCAGGACAAATGCCACGCCGAATACAGCAGCCTGAGCAAGCTCTTCTCGGAAATGAAGGGCATCAGCATAGAGAAGTATTACATCGCGCAGCGGGTGGAACTGGTCAAGGAGCTGCTTACCTATGGCGAGTTGACCGTGAGCGAGATAGCCTACAAGCTGCATTATTCGAGCGTGGCCCATCTGAGCGCGCAGTTCAAGGCGCAGACGGGCATGTCGCCCACGCAGTTCAAGCACTTGCAGGGCCGCAAGCGGCAACCGCTGGACGAGGTATAAAACATATCCGTAAAGATGTAACGGGAGCAGGTGCGCTTTGCCCTACTTTTGCAGGCAAAAGGTTTTAGGGAAGGGAAAACGGGATGGAAAAGAAACAGTTCGACGTTACCGGCATGACGTGCGCGGCCTGCTCGGCGCGGGTGGAGAAGTGCGTGGGCAAGCTGGAGGGCGTGCGCTCGGTGCAGGTGAACTTGCTGGCGGGCAGCATGACCGTGTGCTACGACGAGCGGGCGACCGGCGTGGAGGCCATCGAGCATTCGGTGGAGGAAGCGGGCTACGGGGCGCACGTGAGGCGGGAGGACGAAGCCGCGTCCGCCGCTGCCGGGCTGGAACGCGTGCGGCAGGAGCAACTTGGGATGCGCCGCCGCTGGTGGTGGTCGCTGGTGTTCCTCGTTCCTTTATTATATGTGGCCATGGGGCACATGCTGGGGTGGCCCTTGCCGCCGTTCCTTGCGGGCGACAGCCATGCCCTGGTGCTGGGGCTGTGCCAGTTGGCCTTGCTGCTGCCCATCATGGTGCTCAACCGCAGGTATTACACGGTGGGGTTCCGCACGCTGTTCCGGGGCAGCCCCAACATGGACTCGCTGGTGGCCATGGGGTCGTTTGCCGCCTTTGCCTACGGCGTGTATGCCGTGGTGCGCATCGGGGTGGGCACGGGCGCGGCCGACTGGGACACGGTGCGCCGCTTTGCCCACGACCTCTACTTCGAGTCGGCGGGCACCATCCTCACGCTGGTCACGTTGGGGAAGTATTTTGAAAGCAAATCGAAAGGCAAGACCTCCGAGGCCATCACCAAGCTGATGAACCTGGCACCGGAGACGGCCATCCTCGTGCGCTTCGGCATGGAGAAGGAAGTGCCCGTGTCCGAAGTGCAGGTGGGCGACCTGGTGCGGGTGAAGCCGGGCGGGCGCGTGCCGGTGGACGGGGTGATTGAGCAAGGCAGCGGTTCGGTGGACGAGTCGGTCCTCACAGGCGAGAGCCTCCCCGTGTTCAAGCAGCCGGGCGACGCGGTGCTCACGGCCACCATCAACCGCACGGGCGCCTTCACCCTCCGCGCCACGAAGGTGGGGCGCGACACCACCCTGGCACACATCATCGGGCTGGTCAACGAGGCGGCATCCTCCAAAGCCCCCATCTCCCGGCTGGCCGACCGGGTGAGTGCCGTGTTCGTGCCCGTGGTCATCGGCATTGCCGTGCTGGCCACGGTGGTATGGCTGCTGCTGGGCAGGCCGTTCGACTTCGCCCTCTCCATCGGCATTGCCGTGCTGGTCATCTCGTGCCCATGTGCCTTGGGGCTGGCCACGCCGGTGGCCATCATGGTGGGCACGGGGCGGGCGGCGGAGTGCGGCATCCTGGTCAGGTCCGCCGAGTCGTTCGAGAAGGCACAGAAGATAGACACCGTGGTGCTCGACAAGACGGGCACCATCACCGAAGGCCGCCCGCAGGTGACGGACGTGGTGAGCCGCGCCTTGGGGCGTGAAGAGGTGCTGGCCGTGCTGGCGGCGTTGGAACGCCCCTCCGAGCATCCGCTGGCCGAAGCCGTGCTGCGCGAGGCCGGGCGGTGGGGCGTGCCCCGGCTGGAAGCCGATGCGTTCCGGGTCGTTCCCGGCCTGGGCGTGGAGGGCGACGTGGACGGGCGGCACTACCGGGCGGGCAGCCTGGCCTTCATGCGCCGTTGCGGGGCGGACGTGGCGGGCTATGCCGCCGATGCCGAGGCGTTGGCGGGCCGGGGACGCACCCCCCTCTTCCTGGCGGACGAGGGCGGTGTGCTGGGTTTGGTGGCGGTGGCCGACGTGGTGCGCCCGTCGAGCCGCGAGGCCATCGGGCAGATGCGCCGCGCGGGCATGGAAGTGGTGATGCTCACGGGCGACAACCGGCGCACGGCGGAAGCCATCCGCAGCGAACTGGGCATCCCGCACGTGGTGGCCGAGGTGCTGCCGCAGGACAAGGACCGCGAGGTGCTGCGCCTGCAAGCCGGGGGGCGTTCGGTGGCCATGGTGGGCGACGGCATCAACGATGCGCCGGCCCTGACGCGTGCCGACCTGGGCATTGCCGTCGGCAGCGGCACGGACATCGCCATCGAGTCGGCCGACATGGTGCTGATGAAAGGCGATTTGCGCGATGCCGTCACGGCCTTCCGCCTGAGCCGCGCCGTGCTGCGCAACATCCGGGAGAACCTCTTCTGGGCATTCATATATAATATAGTATGCATTCCCCTGGCGGCGGGCGTGTTCTACCCGCTTCTGGGTTGGAAACTAAGCCCCATGCTGGCGGCGGCGGCCATGAGCTTCAGCTCGGTGTCCGTGGTGCTCAACGCGTTGCGCCTGCGCCGCTTCAAGCCACTTGTTTCCCGCTGATTTCGCAGACGGGCGCGGATGGCCTGCGGTTTCTTCCGGGGTTGTCCCCGGGTCCCGGTGGCTTAAGATTTAGCAATTATTTATTCAAAAGGAAATATGAAAAAGACAATCAAAGTAGAAGGCATGAAGTGCGAGCATTGCGCCGCCAAATTGGAACAGATGTTGAACACGGTAGAGGGTGTCACCGCCCGGGTGGACTTCCCCACCTGCACCGCCACCCTCGAAGCCGACCACGACATCCCCGACGACGACCTGCGGGGCATGGTGGACTTCGCCGGTTACAAGGCGGTGGAGATTTGCTGAGCGGATGCCCTGCGGCCGCAGGGTAACGTCCGGCCGGGCTTAGGAAAAAATCCCCGCTGTCCCTCCGTGGGCGGCGGGGATTTCTTGTGGCGGCTTCCCCGCTTTCCGCGCACAGGTTTGTCGCTTTCCGCGCACAGGTTTCCCGGTTTCTGCGAACAACTTTTACTGCCCACAGTTATGGGTTGTATAACCCACAGTTGTGGGTCGTACAACTCACAGTTATGGGTTGTACAACCCATAACTGTGGGCAGTAGAATATCTGCTCACGATAGGGAAAACATCTGCTCACGTTTTGGAAAACTTGTGCCAGGAAACAGGAAAACCTCTCCGCGCGTTTGGAGAAATAAATGAAAAAAACGTTTTTTTTGACCGTCGATTGGTTGCGCTTTGAGAAAAA
>CALUML010000042.1 GCA_944321745.1 uncultured Bacteroidales bacterium | reverse complement strand
AGATAGCTTGACGCGCCCACGACCCGCATCCCCATGAAACGTTTCCTCACACTCACCCTGCTGGCCGCGCTCGTGCTCACCTCGTGCGACCTGGAACGCAAGCGGGCGGAAAAAGATATCGCCCGCCGATTCAGCCACATAGAGACACTGCTGAACGACCGTGCCCTCCAGTCCGCCCGCTTGGAATTGGACAGCATTCACCTGCTGTATCCCCGCATGGTAGATGCCCGCCGACAAGCCAAGGCTTTGGACGACACTATCACGCTGTGGGAAAACCTCCGCACGATGGTCTACTGCGACAGCCTGCTGCCCATCAAGCAACACCAAGCGGATTCCATCAAGCGGCTGTTCCGCTATGAGCGGGACGAAGCGTACGAGGACGCAGGTCACTACGTGTACCGGGCACTGCGCATTGAGGCGAACGTGGACCGCACCTACCTGCGAGCCTACGTGGACGACAACGCGGACTTCTACCTGATAAGCAACTTCACCGCCGACTACGCCCTGCACCACACTTGCGTAAAGGCCTCGGTGGGCGACACCTATGCCACGACCGACAGCATCGATACCGGCAGCCCGCTCAACCATGCTTTTGACGATGGGGGCATGCATTGGGAAATCGTGACGTTCCGCAACGAAGCGGCAGGCAACGTGCCGGTATTCATAGCCCAATATGCAGGCGAACGCATCAAAATCACTCTGCAAGGCGGGCGAAGCCGTTACTCCTTCTACCTCACCGACACGGACAAGAAGGCTCTGGCCGAGACCTACAACCTGTGGGTGGCCATGAAGGATGTCGCCCTGCTGCAACAGGAGTTGCGGAAAGCGCAGGCCACCATCCGGCGGATTGAGGACTGAGTTTTAGAGTGGGAAGGTTGTCGAAAAGGGAATATCCGCAAGGAATTTTCACATCCTCCTATTCCAGGCTTTCCAGGAACATATCCGTGAGGCGCGACACGGCGTAGCGGTCCACCTCGCCAAGCGGCACCCGCAGCAGCGATGCTAGAAAAGTGCCTGCCTGCCGGACGTGCACCGTGACAAAGCGGGCAAATATGCGGCGATGGCTGAGCACGTGCTTCATCAGCGGTGATATGGCCTGCACCTCCACTTCGCCTGCATCCCCGAACATCCGCCCGAATTGCCGGTCGGTCATCAGTTCATCTAACGATATTTGTCGCTCCGTCTCTATCAACGGAAACTCGTACAAGCCTTTCCACACGTCATCGCCCGTGCGCTTTTGCAGAAACGTACATCCATCACATATTACATAAAAGTAATTGAAATAGCGGTCCTGCACCTTCGCCCGCTGCGACTTGACTGGCAGCTGCGCCACCACGCCCTGCTCAAAAGCCTTGCATTGCGGCTGCAACGGGCAGCGGATGCAATCGGGCGATGAAGGCACGCATTGCAACGCGCCGAACTCCATCATGGCTTGGTTGTGCAACCCCGCCCGGGCGGACGGCAACAGGCTTTGCGCCAAGCGGGCGAACTCCCGCTTACCCGCCGGGCTGTCGATAGGCACGGTCACGGAAAAAAGCCGCGCCAGCACCCGGTACACGTTGCCATCCACCGTGGCATAGGGCAATCCATAAGCAAACGAAGCAATGGCTGCCGCCGTGTATTCCCCCACCCCGCTCAGCGACAGAATGTCCTTGTATTCGTGCGGGAACACGCCGCCGAAGTCCGCCACAATCGTCTGGGCCGCCCGGTGCAAGTTGCGTGCCCGGGAATAATAGCCCAACCCCTGCCAATACTTGAGCACCTCGTCCTCATCTGCCTCGGCCAGACTCCGCACATCGGGGAAACGCCCCACAAAGCGAAGGTAGTACTCCAGCCCTTGGTTCACGCGGGTTTGCTGCAGGATGATTTCCGACACCCAAATGCGATACGGGTCGTCAATGCCCCGCCACGGCAAATCACGCTTGTGCCCCATGTACCAGGCTATAATCTTCTCCGAATAGATGGTATCCATTATATACTGTGAATGTCCGGGGCATTCCCCTCGGTTAAACACAGGCAAAGATAAAGTTTTTATTACTTTTGCAAAAAATATGGATTCTATGGAGACGGCATCTGCCTACTTGGGCATTGGAACCAACCTGGGCGACAAAGCTAATCACATACGCCAGGCGGTGGAACTTATCGGGCAACGGGTGGGCAAGGTGCTCGCCACGTCATCGGTTTATGAGTCGGAACCGTGGGGGTTCGTGTCGGACAACCGCTTCTTCAACGTGGCCGTACAAGTGGCCACTACCCTTCCCCCCATGAAGCTGCTGGACGAGACACAACGCATCGAAAAACTCATGGGCCGTACCGCAAAGACGACCGATGCCTACACCGACCGCATCATCGATATCGACATCCTGCTCTACGGGCAAGCGGTGGTGGACACCGAGATACTAAAAATCCCGCATCCGTTGCTCACGGAGCGGGATTTCGTCGTAATACCCTTGGCCGAGATAGCACCGCAGCTCACCCACCCCACCCTGCATTTGAAAATGGAGGAACTCGCCGCCCGCTATCGCTGAGGATGCCTATTGCGCATCACCCGAGTGATAATCGGCAAGCAACGCCTGCGCCTTATCGTAATCCTTTTCGAACACATAGATTTTCAAGCCGTCGTCTATGTCCTTGAACATGGGATAAAGCTCGACTACTTGCTCGTTGCCGATGAAACACTGAATGCCGTTCGACCTTAACACTTCGCTGTCCAAATTCGCACCGACCATGTTTTCATAGTCTTTCAATGCAACCACTTTATCTTCCATAATAAACCCAATTAAAAGATTGTTTGCCGTTCGTTTGTACAGGAATAACAACTTTTTCGGACATATTGTTTAAGATTGGGAGAAGTTTTTCTACTTTTACGGCGGAAAAGCTGCAAGCTGCGTACATCTGCTTCAACAATTCCACGATTTCAACAATTTCACAATTCAACAAATCGACATTATGAAAGTGTACAAATTCGGGGGTGCCTCCGTGCGGTCGGCAGCAGGCATCCGCAACATCGTCAAGATAGTATCCGCCGAACAAGGCAACCTGTTCATCGTCATCTCCGCCATGGGCAAAACCACCAACGCCCTGGAAGTGGTTCTGGAACACTTCATGAAAGCGGAGCGGGACAAGGCCTTGGCCAAATTGGAAGAGATAAAACAATACCACTACGGCATCATGGACGAGCTGCGCTGCGACAGGCAGTGCTACGCTGCGACCGAACCGCTGTTCGATGAAATAACAACTTATATAACAACCGGCATCGGCAACGACTATGACCGCTGCTACGACCGGCTTGTATCCTACGGGGAATTGCTGTCCACCACCATCATCTCCGCTTACCTGAACTCGCAGGGACAACCCAATACCTGGCTCGACATGCGCCGGTTGATACAGACCGACAGCAACTTCCGCGAAGCAACCGTTCACATGGAAGAATCGCAAGACAACCTGCGCAAAACGGTCGACTTCACCCGCAGCCGCATCTACATCGGGCAAGGATTCATCGGAGCCAACCACAAAGGCATTCCCACCACCCTGGGACGAGAAGGTTCTGACTACACGGCTGCCGTAGTGGGCAACCTGCTCCACGCCAAGAGTGTCACCATCTGGAAAGACGTGCCCGGCATCCTCAACGCCGACCCGCGCATCTTCCCCGACACGGTGCTCATCCCCGAACTGACCTATCTCGACGCAGTGGAACTGGCCTACAGTGGGGCGCAAATCATCCACCCAAAAACAATCAAGCCGCTTCAGAACAAGGAAATACCGCTATACGTGCGTCCTTTCGGGCAGCCGGGCGAAGCAGGATCGGTCATCCAAGCAACCACGGCACACCCCATCGAGGTGCCGGTGCTCATCGTGCGGAAAAACCAGACGCTGGTTACCTTGCGGCCACGCGACTTCTCCTTCGTGCTGGAAGAAAGTCTGTCGAAAATCTTCCAAATCGTGAGCAAGCACCGGTTGAAAGTGTCGCTCATTCAAAGTTCCGCCATCAGCATATCCGTCAGCTTGGAAAACAGCCGCTACCTGCCCGGTGCCTTGGACGAACTGGGCAACGACTTCAAAGTGAGCTACAACACGGGGCTGGAACTGCTCACCATCCGGGGCATCAACCCGGACATCGAACGCAAAACCACCGAAGGCCGACAAATACTCCTCTCCCAACGCACCCGCCGCGTGGGACGCTTCCTGATGAAAGAACAAAGGAATGATTGAAGAAAAAACAAACAAAAAGCCAGTTACAGCAATTTGTAACTGGCTTTTTGTTTGTCGGGGTGAAAGGATTCGAACCTTCGACCCCCTGCTCCCAAAGCAGGTGCGCTAACCGGACTGCGCTACACCCCGTCGCCTCCGCTGGCGAAAGCAGTGCAAAGGTACGATGTTTTCCCAATTAAGCAAATTGTTTTTCGTACTTTTGCCCCGAAAAATAACAAACGCATTCCCCGTTTTTCCATGGCCGGCCTATACATCCACATTCCCTTTTGTGCAAGCAAATGCACATACTGCGACTTCTACAGCGAGACCAAACGGGACCTGCTTGAACCGTTCCTGAAGGCACTGGTGCAGGAAATGGATTTGCGGTCGGACTATCTGCCCCCATCCTCCGCCATAGAGACCCTGTACTTCGGCGGGGGCACCCCGAGCCTGTTATGCAGGGAAGATTTCAGCCTCCTGTTCGATGCCGTCAGCCGCCATTGGACGCTGGCAGCCGATGCGGAAATCACCTTGGAAGCCAACCCCGACGACCTCACCCCGACGTACCTGGCCGGCCTGGCCTGCCTGCCCTTCAACCGCATCAGCATGGGGGTGCAATCGTTCAACGACTACTACCTCGGGCTGCTCAACCGCCGCCACAATGCCCGGCAAGCCTGTCAAGCCATCGCCTGGGCACAGCAGGCAGGCTTCCGCAACATCAGCATCGACCTTATATACGGGCTGCCTTACCAAACGATGTCCGACTGGGAAGCCGACCTCGACACAGCCTTGCAGACGGGCGTACAACACCTCTCCGCCTACGGGCTAAGTTACGAGGACGGCACATTGCTACGCCGATTGCTCGATGACGGTAAGCTCGAACCGGTGGCCGATGACGACATGAACGCCATGTACCGCCTGTTGCGCTCCAAAACCGCCAAACGGGGATTCGAGGCTTACGAAATATCCAACTTCGCATTACCCGGCTACCGCTCGCGGCACAATTCGTCCTATTGGCACGGCGTGCCCTACATCGGCCTGGGGCCTGCGGCACACTCATACGATGGCCGCTCGCGGCAATGGAACGTGCGCTCCATTACCGGATATATACGCTCCATCGAAACGGGTGCGGTACCTGCCGAGCGGGAGGAACTGACCGTGAACGAACGATACAACGACTTCGTAATGGTGTCGCTCCGCACAAGCGAAGGGATTGATCTGGCACTTTTGAAGCAACACTTCGGCTATGAAATGATGGAATATTGCCTGCAATGCGCCCGCCCGTTCGTGCGCGACGGTCAGTTGGTGCAGGCCAACGGCTTCCTGCGACTGAGCGTGGAGGGGATTCTCGTGTCCAACCTCGTGATGAGCGAACTGATGCGGGTATGAAGAGCGTGGACGGCTTTATACCCAAATCGGTCTTAGGCTTTGTCTGATTTCTGTTCTTGTGGCGAGCGGTTTTTGTTGGCTTTTCTCGAAGGCATAGCGGGCTATGCCGAGAGAAAAGGCGGCAAAAAACGCCGTCACAAGACGGAAAGCAGGCAAAGATATTCAAAGAATGGTCTAATGACCGATTTGGGTTATATTGGCAGGGAACAACTAAAAAAGCGGATGCTTCCCAACAAGCATCCGCTTTTTTCTTAAAGCATTTTTCCCTCAATTCAGCATAATGCCGGTAAGCCTTTCGCCTACTTGTTCGCACCGGTAGGCGGCGGCAAACTGCATAATGCGCTGCAAGGTTTCTTTTTTCGGTTGCAAGAGGCCGTGTCCGCCCGCCATTTCATTCAGGATTTGCGGTTCCGCTCCCGCCTGTTTCAATAAAGTAAAATCTTTTTGCATAGGCACGCTTCTTTTTGTGTTCGTTCTGCATATAAAACGGCAAGAGACACAAAATAGTATGCCAACCTGCAAAATATTTCTGTCCCGGACATTGTGCCCGGCTTCTACCGCCCGGTTTCCTGCACGAACGGCTTCAGCCCCTGCACCGCTTCGGCGGCTGTGATGCGTTTGCCGCCGTTATCCAGGTCGATGAGCACGTAGCGGTCGTTGCCCATGCCCAGTTCCTTCATGTAGGACAGCTGCCGCAGCCCGTGGCGGGTTTCCATGCGTTCCACCAGGTCGTGATGCTCGGCCTCGGTCATGGCGTATATCAAGTCCACGCAAGCCTGGTCCAACGCCAGGATGTCGGTGGAGGAGAGGATGCCCACGTTGGGTGTCACCACCGGCTCGGCGGCCAGACCCTCGCAGTCGCAGGACACGGACATGTTGCGCATCACGTTGACGTAGGTGATGTGTTCGCCGAAGTGGTCCACCACGGCCTTGGTCGATTCCGTCATGCGTTCCATGAACTCTTCTTCCTTGATGTCCCACATGTCGTCCTGGCCGGGGGTGGTGTGTATCCACGCCTTGCCCACGCGCCCGTCGGCACAGCCGATGCCGATGTTCTTGTTGCTGCCGCCGAAGCCGCCCTGCGTGTGCCCCTTGAAGTGGGTAAGCACCACCAGGGAATTGTAGCGGGGCAGGTGGCTTCCCACCGACATGCGGTCAAACCACTTGCCGCCCTTCACCGGGATAGTCAGCGTGTCCTCCTCGTCCATGATATCCACGGGGCAGAACGTCCATCCGTTCACCTCCAGCGTGCGCCGGTGCTGCTCGGTGGTGTAGCGGTCGCCCTCATAGTACGTGTTGGTCTCCACGATGGTGGCCTCGGGCAGGTCCTTTTGCATCAGCTGCTTCACCCATGCGGCCGGGATGATGTTGGGGCCGTGCTGCTCGCCGGTGTGCAATTTCACCGCCGTGTTGCCCTCGATGCGGGCGCACACCTGCTCGTAGGCTCGGATGAGGCCTTCCGCGCTCAGGTTGCGCGTAAAGTAAACAATGGATTCGTTGCCTGTGCGCTGTTCGTAAGGCACATACTTGTCACCATCCTTCCCCGGCACAGGCTGCGCCATGGCCGAGGCTCCTACAACTAAACTTGCCATCACTGTAATGATTATACGTTTCATAACTGGTTTTGATGAATTTCACCTGCAAAGGTAACACCTTCATCCGCGACGGACATTACCCGCATGACGGAATGAAATACCCCGATTCCTGCTTCCTCACTTCAGCTCCAGGTGAATGTTGCTTTCCAAGGCCATGCGGCGCATGTTGATAAGGGCATAGCGCATGCGTCCCAAGGCGGTGTTGATGCTCACGCCGGTGCGGTCCGCGATTTCCTTGAAGCTCAGCCCCTCGAAGTAGCGCATCCGCACCACCCGCTGCTGCACGTCGGGCAGGAAAGTCACCAGGTGCGCCACGTCCTGCAACACCTGTTCGTTGGACAGCACGTCCTCCACGCTTTTCTCCGACAGCTTGCCGTCATTCATGATGTCGTAACCGGCACTGCTCACCGGGAAGGTATTCTCATTCCGCTCGCGCCGGAAATGGTCCACTATCAGGTTGTGCGCTATGCGGTTGAGCCATGACGGGAACTTGCCCGTTTCAACATACTTTCCCTGCTGAATGGTCACGATGGCTTTCATAAAAGTGTCTTGGAAAATATCTTCGGCCAGTTCACGGTCGCGCACGAACAGGTAGATGTACGCAAACACCTTGGATTGATGACGGAACAATAATTCCTCAAACGCCTTGCTGTCGCCCAATGCATATCGCTTGACCAGTTCCTCGTCGGTCAATCGAGTTAAAACATCCATGTTATACAACTCCTTTTTACGGATTAAACTGGGTAATGATGGGCAATAGGCGTGACGTGATTGGTTAGTAATTCTTATTGTTTCCGGGGCAAATGTAAGAAATATATCGAAAAGGAGAAACCTTTTGGTGAAATAATTTCAAATTTCCCGGCGAACTAAAGCAAAACATCAGCACAGCGAAGCATCAGGTTGTACAACCCGGACTCCGTTGTGCTGATGTTCGGATTCAGACACGCCGGCGGTCGGAGGGGGGGCATTACTCCAATTGCAGGCTCGACAGGCTGGTGCTTGCCACTTCCTCTTCCGGGGTTTCGTCGCCCGTCAGGCGGTAGACTACCTCCTGCACCGATTCCTTTTCGCTGTACAAGGGGGCATGGATGACGAGGCTGACCGAATCCTCGGCGGCAAACCGCTCACGCAACGGCAGCAGGTCGAAGGCCGCGATGCCCCAGCTGTCGTAGTTGGGCAGGTCGCCCTTGCTGTTGTGGCGCAGTTGCAGGTGCACCTTGCCGTCGGCGGCAGGCACGGAGTCGGCGTAGGCCACCAGGTTGATGAAGTGCTTGATGCTGCTGTTGGACGAGCGCACCAGGAATTCCACGTTGAGGAAATCCGATGCCACCCACGGCTTGCCCACCTGCACGAACAGGTCGTGCCCGATGCTGTCTTCCTGTGCTTCGGTCACGGAGTCCAGCTCCACATTGAAGATGCCCTTGGTCAGTATCTCGTACAGGTACGTGTATTCGATGCCGTAGTCATAATCGCTGTCCGCGCCCATTTCCTCCTTGATGTAGAAGTCGGCGATGAGCCGCTGCCGATGTTCCGGCACGTAGGGCGAGTTGAAAGGCCGCAGGCGTTCGCCGCCGTCGGCCAGCAGGATGTAATCGCTCGTTTCTTCGGGGTTGAGCACCGTGCCGATGGCGCGGTACACCGGTTCTGCCGGTTCGTTGTTGCAGCCGGTGAATGCCATGGCCACCGCTGCGGCGGCCACGCAGAAAAGTTTCGTTGTCGCTTTCATATTGTTTCTGATTTTTGGGGTACGCCAAGACGCTAAGACGCTAAGGTTGTTTCATTCATTCACCATAAAGACGCTATAAGCATGTCCCTTCGCGCCCTTGCACCTTCGCGCACCTATTTTTAATTTTCAACTTTCAATTTTCCATTTTCAATTGTGGAGCGTTATCCTCACTCCCGCATTCAGCCCCACGATGAACGGGTTTTCGGTGCGCACGCTCAAGGGCTGGTTGTTCTTCAAATAATAAAACACGTTCGGTTCCAGATACACGCTGAAACTCCGGTAAAGGCGGTACTCGATGCCCGCCGAGGCGTTGAGCGACCATTGCACGCCCGCTATCCGCCCCGTCTCGGTCGTGACCTCGGGGGCAAGGCCGGGCGTGCGCACGGTCTCGCGGTAGGTGCCCTGCACGCCCTTCTCCACCATGCCGCCCGCCAGGAAGTAGACGCTCCAGCGGGGACGGTCGACAAGGTAGACTACCGCGTTGAGCGGTATGCCGAGGTAGTGCATTTGCAACTCGGCATCGCGCTGCACGATTTGCTCGTCGGCCATGCGGGATTGCAGGTAGGTGTACGTCAAGCCCGTCTCCAGGGCGAAATGCCGCCCCAGGTCCTTGCGCACCCGCAGCCCGGCGGCGAGGGGCGGCAGGTGCGTGATGCGCGAAAAGCTCCGCCCGTCCACCATGCGCAGATAGCCCGCCTTGGGCTCCGGCTCCGACCCGGCGGCCGACCAAGGGCTGGCCTGCGCCCCGGACGCATCGTCGGCATTTTCCAGGAAGGAACTGGTGCGCGGCGCGTAAGCCAGCAAGTTCCGCTGCTCCGCCAGCCTGCCACCCCCGCCCTGCACCGCCACGGCGAGATGCCATCCCCCCTGCCGCTTGCGGGACGTAACGGGCGGAAGGTACTCCCGGCGGGCGGCATCGTCCCGGCCATAGGCAGCGGGAGCGGGTTGCGAAGGGCGGGCAGATGATGACCCGGCGACCGGGGCAGATTGGGGTTCGTCGGCCTGCGGCGTGTCCGTTGCCACCGGTTGCTCCGGTTGCGGGGTGCTTGCCGCCTGCCGGGGGCGCGGGCTGACCACCGTGGACGCGGGCTGCTCCGCCATTGCAACCATCGGCACCGTTTCCGCCTGCGCCGTTGCAGAAGCCGGCTCTTGCCCGGCGGGCAGAGGTGCCGGCCTTTCCACGGACACATCGTGCCGGGCCACTTGCTGCGGGGGCGCGTCCGCCGGACGGAAAGGCGGCAACCACACCAGCAGGCACACGGCAGCCGCCACCGCCGCCACACCAGCCAGCCACACACGCAGAGGCACCGCCTTGCGCCGCCGACCGTCCAGGCGGGCTTCAATCTCCGCCCAGCAACGCTCGTCCACCGGCAGCTCGCAGCCCGCCAGCTTGTCGCGCACCGCGCGGCTGAACGGGTCGGTCTTGCTATTGTCTTGTCTGCTTGTCATCTGTCGTTCCCTCCACGTTGTAAAACCATCTGCTGCAACATCTGCCGTGCGCGGGCAAACTGCGAACGCGACGAGGCCTCGCGGATGTGCAGCATGTCGGCTATCTCGGCGTGCGAATACCCTTCGATGGCGTACAGGTTGAACACCGTCCGGTAGCCGTCGGGCAGCTCGGCCACGCATTGCAGCAACTCATCCGCCGAGAGCCGTTCCACCGCCGAAGGGGCGCATTCGTCGGGCAGGTCGAGACATTCGTCCGTGCCCACGCTTTGCCGCAACACGTCGGCGCGCCGCAACTGTTCGAGTGCCGTGGTGGCGAACACCCGCCGCATCCAGCCCTCCAGCGAACCGCTGCCCCGGTAGCCCCCTATCTTGGTGAACACCCGGATGAACCCCTCCTGCAACAGGTCGCGGGCCGTTTCGCGGTCGCCTGCATAGCGGGTGCACACGGCCAGCATGGACGATGCATAGCGCTCGTACAGCCGTCGCCGCGCCTGCGCATCGCCGCGCTTGCAGCCTGCGATTACTTCCTGCTCGTCAAAGGTGGTGTCCATCTCTTACATTATAATAGATGCAATTGGGAAAGGAAACGTTGCATGATGCCCCCTCAACTCCCCCAAAGGGGGAGCTTTTTCACCGGCTTAAGGCGAAGCACAATATGCGGATAGGGTAACAAAAGCTCCCCCTTGGGGGGAGTGGAGGGGGCATCCTCTCAGTCGCACAGCGCGTACAGGTCGCCCCGGGGGTTGATGAGGAGGATGGGCACGGCGGAGCGGCGCAACAGGTGCCGCTCCTTGGGGCCGAAGAGGAGGTCGTCCAGCCCGTAGTCGCGCGAGGCGGAGAGCAACACCAGCCCGTAGTCCTCGTCCCCGGCACGGCGCACGGCCTCACGCTCCACCCGGTAGCTGTCGCCCCGCGCCCGCTCCACCCGGTACGCCACCTGGAACTTGTCGAGCAACGCGCGGATTTTCTCCACCGTGCGCCCGGCCTTGGAGCCGTAGTCGTTGGCCTGCAACAACAGCACCTGCGAGCCGTAGAACCGCCCGAAGGCCGAGGCAAACTGCGCCTTTTCATACTCCTCCTCCAGGAAAGTTATCGGCACCAAGACCTTATCGGGGCACAACGGGGCGAACCCCGCTCCGCATATCAGGTAGGGGATGCGCAGTCCGCGGCAGGCGTTGAGCGTGCGCTGCAGCGCGCGGGGGCGGCCATCGGGCTGCTGCACAAGCAGGAACGAGGCCTCCAGCTCCTCGCACACCTCGCTCAAGGCATCGAAGCCATCGCAACGGACAACCACCCGCACCGGCACGTCCCCCACCCCGTCGGCCATCTGCTGCAACTCCGCCCGGAACGGTTCGGCGGGAGTGCCGCCTTCGACGAACGCCAGCAGGCCAAGCGTTTTCTTAAAATGACGGGCCAACGACATAGCCGTCTCCCAAGCCGCCCCCGCCGTGGCGGGATGATGTACGCAGAGAAGAACCATAAGGGTGATTGACTATTTTACGATTGACAATTGACTATTTCCGTTACTACGCGGCCAAATTTCCGCACTGACGCAGCCGGATTTCCGTACTGACGCGGCAAAATTTCCGTAGGCACGCAATTTCAAGGGCACACGGATGACACGGATGGCGCGGATGCCCCCCAAAGGCCGCCTGCTCATTCCCGGAAGTACACCCGCTTCACCCGGCGCGACACGCCCGTAAGCACCTCGTAGGGGATGGTGCCCATCCACCCGGCCACCTCCGCCAGGGGAATGTGCGGGCCGAAGATTTCCACCGGGTCGCCCTCGCGGGCATCGATGCCGGTCACATCCACCATGCACAGGTCCATGCACACGTTACCCACCACCGGGGCGCGGTGGCCGCCCACGTACACCTGCCCCACGCCGTTGCCCAGGCGGCGGTCGAAGCCGTCGGCATACCCGATGGGCAGCACGGCGATGCGGCTCTCGCGGCTGATGACACCCCGGCGGCCATAGCCCACCGTGTCGCCCGGGTGCAGGGTGCGTATTTGCAGGATGACCGTGCGCAGCGAGCACACCTGCTTCAGCGGGCTGCCGGGCAACACGCCGATGCCGTAGTGGCCGATGCCGAGACGCACCATGTCAAACTGGTATTCGGGGAAACGCTCGATGCCGGGCGAAGCCAGGATGTGGCGCAATATCTTGTGCGGGAAAGCCGCCGCGATGCGCCCGGCACATTTCTCGAAAGTCTTGATTTGCTGCAAAGTGAACGCATCCTGGGCAGGCTCGTCGGCCACGGCCAGATGCGAGAACACCGAGCGCACCCGCACCTGCCGCTGCCCGGCCAGCACCTGTAGCAGCCCGTCCACGTCCTGCGGTTCGAAGCCCAGGCGGTGCATCCCGCTGTCTATTTTTATATGAATGGGATAGTCGGTCACGCCCTGCCGCTCCGCCGCCTCGATGAACGCCCGCAGCAGGCGGAAGCTGTATATCTCCGGTTCCAGCCCGTAGTCGAATATCAGCCCGAAGCTGCCCTGCTCGGGGTTCATCACCATGACGGGCAGGCGGATGCCCTCGCGGCGCAGTTCCACCCCCTCGTCGGCCACGGCCACGGCCAGGTAGTCGCAGCGGCAATGCTGCAAGGTGCGGGCCACCTCCACCGAGCCGCTGCCGTAGGCGAACGCCTTGACCATGCTCACCATCTTCGTGTCCGGCCGCAGCAGGGAGCGGAAGTAGTTCACGTTGTCCACCAAGGCATTGAGGTCCACCTCCAGCACCGTCTCGTGGGCAATGCGTTCGAGCCGGGCGGACACGTCCTCGAAATGGAACCGCCGCGAGCCTTTGAGCAGCACCAGCTCGCTGCGGAACGTGTGCATGAGCGGCGAGCGCAGCAAGTCGTCGGTCGTGGGGAAGAAGTGCGCCTCCAGCCCGTCAAAGAGGGCGGCATGGCGGCTCACCTCGCTCCCCACCCCCACCAGGCGCGTCACGCCCCGGCTGCGCACCAGCCCCGCCACGCGGGCATAAAGCTCCGCAGGCGGGAAGCCGCTCTGCTCGATATCCGACAGGATGAGCGTGCGGGCCAGCTGCTTCGACGTGGCCTGCCGGTTCATGAAGTCGAGGGCAATGTCGAGCGAGTTGATATCCGAGTTGTAACTGTCGTTGATAACCACGCAGTCGCGGATGCCCTCCTTCACCTCCAGGCGCATGGCCACGGGTTCGAGCCGGGCGACACGGCGGGCGATTTCAACCCCGTCATACCCCAGGTAGAGCATGAACGTGATGCACTGCAAGGCGTTTTCCACCGAAGCGTCGTCAGCAAAAGGCAGCGTCAGCCCGAAGTCCCGCCCGCCGTAGCCCAGCGTGAGCGCGGTGGCGTTGTCGCGCTTGTCCAGGGCGAGCACGCGCACCGTGGCCTCCACGGCCCGCCCCCACGTGAAGAGGCGTGCCCCCAGCGCGGCCTGGGCGATGGTGATGTCGAGCAGCTTGTTGTCCAGGTTGTAAATGAGCACGTCCGACCGGGCGAAGAGCCGCAGCTTCTCCTGCGCCTTTTGCTTCAGGCATTTGAAATTCTCCTGATGTGCGTCGCCCAGGTTGGTGAAGATGCCCACGGTGGGGCGGATGATGGGTTCGAGCCGTTCCATTTCGCCGGGACGGGAGATGCCCGCCTCGAAGACGGCGAGCTGGGTGTTCGCGTCCAGCCCCCACACGGAGAGGGGCACGCCCGTCTGCGAATTGTAGCTGCGGGGCGAGCGGGTGATGGCGTAGTCGTCGTGGAGCAGCTGGTAGAGCCATTCCTTGACGATGGTCTTGCCGTTGCTGCCCGTGATGCCCACCACGGGGATGGAGAACGCCGCCCGGTGTGCCGCCGCCAGCCGTTGCAAGGCCAGCAGGGTGTCGTCCACCCGCAGGAAGGCGGCCTCGGGCATCTGTTCGTACTCCGGCAGCCAGCGGCTCACCACAAAGCAACGCACGTTTTGTGCGTACAATTCGGGGATGTACCGGTGGCCGTCGTCGCGTGGGCTGACCAGGGCGAAGAACAACGTCTCCGCCGGAAAAGCAAGCGACCGGCTGTCAGTCAGCAACCGGTCGATTTCGTAGTCGGGAGCGGCATTCATCTCCGCCCCCATCAGTCGGGCTATTTCGTGAAGAAGCATTTTTATTGAAAAAATCGTTTAATCGCTGAATCGGGGAACCGGCACCCTACCCCGCCACGGACACGTTGAAGCCCCGCTTCCGGGCCTTGGCGGCAATGGCGTTCAGCTCGTCGAGCGGGATGCGCACCAGGTCTTTGGCGGGCGTGGCGCGGTCTATCGTGTAAATCATCACCTGCCGGGGCTTGATTTCACCGAGCGCGTCGAGCCAGGCGGATACCTCCTCGCACGTGGTGTTGTCGAACGCCTCGCCCTCGAACTCGCCCCGGGTGAACATCGTCTGGATAATCAACGCTCCCCGGAAGTCCTTGAGGTGCTCCGTGAGCCACAGCACCGACAAGTAGCGGTCACCCCCCGTGGGGCGGTTGAGCAGGTGGTAGGTGCGGTCGATGGCCGTGTCGAACTTCAGGATGTTGTTGTCCACCCGGAGCAGGGCATTGAACACCTGCGGGCGGTCGATGCGGGTGGCGTTGGACAGCACGCTGATTTTGGCCGCCGGGTAATAACGGTCGCGCAGGGCGATGACATCGTCCACAATGTCGCCGAAGTCGGCATGGATAGTCGGTTCGCCGTTGCCCGCAAAGGTGATGACATCCAGCGGCTCGCCCGCCCCGCTCATCTGCCGCAAGCGTGCCTCCAGGGCCTCGCGCACCTCGGCACGCTTCGGGGCACGCGCCTCGTGCATGGGGGTGTTGAAGCCGCATTCGCAGTAGATGCAGTTGTACGAACATATCTTCGCATCGGCAGGCATCAGGTTGATGCCAAGCGAAATGCCCAACCGGCGGCTGCGGATAGGGCCGAATATGGTTTGATTGAAAAGCATAATCTTTACTTCGTTAGGTTGGCTTCGCGGCAGGCAACCGCGCCGCAGGCTATTCCCGTCCGGCAGGACTGGCATCCAGCATCCGTCCCGTCTCCACGTCCACGGCTATCCGCGCGCCCTGCCGCAGCAATTCGGCGGGGACGGGCACGAGCTGCCCGAACTGGGGCAGGAGGAACTGGCCGGAGAAGCATTCCTCCCGCCCGTCGCCGATGGTGACCCGCGTCGGGGCGGGCAACACGGTGTACAGGTCGGGGCGGGCGGCCTTCTTGCCCGACTGGTCGGGCACGTAGGTGTCGATGGTCTCGGGCGCGACATTTATATAATAGGGTGCGCCGCTCAGGTCGTCGGCGGGCACCAGCCCCTTGAGGGGCGACAGGCGGAAGAGCACCTCGTTCTGCATGGCCGCCACGGGCAGCAGGTGCAGCGTGTGCGTGCTCGTCTCGTGTACCGTCGTGCCGGTGAACAACTCGGTCAGTTCGCGCTCCATGCTGTCCATGCCGTCCAGCATGGCGCGGAGCGACTCGCCGTCGGCGGGCAGCTGGTCCACGTCGGCGGTGAGCAGGGCCAGGCGGCTTTCGCGGATGCGGTAAATCTGCTTGGCCGCCCCCTCGGCCATCTTGGCGGTGGAGGAGGCCAGCATGTATTCCTCCGTCAGGGGCAGGGGCTTGACCTGCGGGGCGGGCTTGGCGGGCATGATGCGGGCGGCGGGGACGGCGTGGTGCGCCTTTTCGGGCGGCACGTTGATGCCCCGCAGCAGCCCCCGCCCGTCCACCGACACGGCGGGCAGCGGGCATTCCTTCGACCCCGCCACGGCGTAGGTGCGTGCCGGGTCGGCCTCCGCGCGGGGCTTGACCCGCACGCCCGTCACGCGGTAGGTGACGCGCCCGGCGGTTATCACGTCCTGCTCGGCCAGGTAGCGGCCCGAGTATTGGTAAAACTCGCCCGGCGTTTCGGTGGTCTTCTCCACGTCCACTTCGATGCACAGCCCGGTGCGCGGCAGCGAATAGACCAGCACCGGCTCGCCCTGGGGCAATTCGAACCGCTCCTGCGCCGGGGCGATGCCGCCCGCGAGCAACAGCGCGGTGGTGATTAAGATGGATGGTTTCATTGCTGATTTCAAATTTCAGATTTCAGATTTCAGATTCCAGATTCCAGATTCCAGATTCCAGATTTCAGATTCCAGATTTCAAGCTACTTTTTCCTCGTCCCTTTCTTCTTCACGCTGCCCTTCTGCTCCTCAATCAACTTGCGCACGTCGGCCTCGGTGAGGGCGCGCGGGTCGGTGCCTTTGGGGATTTTGTAGTTGTTCTTCTCGAAGGCGATGTACGGGCCGTAGCGGCCGTTGAGCACCTCTATCTCGCCGTGCTCGCCGAAGGACTGGATGAGGCGGTTGCGTTCCTCCTCGCGCTTCGCCTCGATGATTTCCACGGCGCGTTCGGGGGTCACCGTCATGGGGTTGTCGGTCTTGGGCAGGGAGTAGAACTTGCCCGCGTGGCGCACGTAGGGGCCGAACCGCCCCACGGCCACCGTCATCTCCGCCCCCTCGTACTCGCCCAGCTTGCGGGGCAGTTCGAACAGCTTGAGGGCTTCTTCCAGCGTGATGCTCTCGATGGACTGGTTCTTGAGCAGCGAGGCGAAGAGCGGCTTCTCCTCCTCGTCCGCCGTGCCAATCTGCGCGATGGGGCCGTAACGGCCTATCTTGACCGACAGTTGGCGGCCCGTCTTGGGGTCGGTGCCCAGCACGCGCTCGCCCACCTGCCGCTCGGAGTTCTTCATCGTGCTCTCCACCAGCGGGTGGAAGTCCTTGTAGAACTTGTCGATGGCATCCGTCCACTGCTCCTTGCCCTCGGCGATGTGGTCGAACTCTTTCTCCACCTCGGCGGTGAAGTTATAGTCGAGGATGTCGGGGAAGTACTTGGTCAGGAAGTCGTTCACCACCACGCCCGTGTCGGTGGGGAAGAGC
>CALUML010000041.1 GCA_944321745.1 uncultured Bacteroidales bacterium | reverse complement strand
AGATAGAGAAGAGCAACATCATCATGGTGGGCTCCACCGGCACGGGCAAGACCCTGCTGGCACGCACCATCGCCCGCAAGTTGCACGTGCCCTTCACCATTGTGGACGCCACGGTGCTGACCGAGGCGGGCTACGTGGGCGAGGACATCGAAAGCATCCTGACCCGCCTGCTGCAGGTGGCCGACTACAACGTGGCGGAGGCCGAACGGGGCATCGTGTTCATCGACGAGATAGACAAGATAGCCCGCAAAAGCGACAACCCCAGCATCACGCGCGACGTGAGCGGCGAAGGGGTGCAGCAGGGCCTGCTCAAACTGCTCGAAGGCTCGGTGGTCAACGTGCCGCCGCAAGGAGGCCGCAAGCACCCGGAACAGAAGATGATACCCGTGAACACGCAGAACATCCTCTTCATCTGCGGGGGAGCGTTCGACGGCATCGAGAAGAAGATAGCCTCGCGCCTCAACACCCGCGTGGTGGGCTACAACGCCATCGCCGACGGCGAACAGATAGACAAGAACAACCTGCTGCAGTACATCGCCCCGCAGGACCTGAAGGCGTTCGGCCTCATCCCCGAAATCGTGGGCCGCATGCCGGTGCTCACCTACCTCGAACCGCTGGACCGCGCGGCACTCCGCCGCATATTGACCGAGCCGAAGAACTCCATCATCAAGCAGTACGTCAAGCTGTTCAAGATGGACGACGTTGACCTGGTGTTCAACCACGACGTGCTCGACTACATCGTGGACAAGGCCATCGAGTTCAAGCTCGGGGCACGCGGGCTGCGCTCCATCACGGAAGCCATCATGACGGACAAGATGTATGAAACCCCCTCGAAGAAAGTGAAGAAAGTGGTCATCACGCTGGCCTATGCCCAAAGCAAGATAGATAAAGCCAACGCCAACCGCCTCAAGAGCGCGTAACAGTTGACAATTGAAAGTTGATAATTGAAAGTTGGCAGTGGCTTTAAACCCTCAACTTGTAGCTCGTAACTCGTAACTTGTAACTCGTAACTCGTAGCTGATATGGGAAATATCGTAGCAATCGTAGGACGCCCGAACGTGGGCAAATCGACTTTGTTCAACCGGCTCACCCAGAGCCGCCGGGCCATTGTGAATGAAGAGGCCGGCACCACGCGCGACCGGCAGTATGGCAAGTGCGAATGGAACGGGCGCGAGTTCTCCGTCATCGACACCGGCGGCTGGGTGGTGAACTCCACCGATGTGTTCGAGGACGAAATCAAGCGGCAAGTGGTGTTGGCCATCGAGGAAGCCGATGTGGTCATGTTCGTGGTCGACGTGCAGGGCGGCATTACCGACCTGGACGTGGAGGTGGCCGAGATACTCCGCCGGGGCACCAAGCCGGTGATGCTGGTGTGCAACAAGGTGGACCATTTCGACCTGCAATACCAGGCCACGGAGTTCTACAGCCTGGGGCTGGGCGACCCTTACATCGTGTCGGCCATCAACGGGCTGGGGTCGGGCGACCTGCTCGACGAGCTGCTGTCGCGCTTTCCGGCGGACAGCACGGCGGCCGAAGAGAACCTGGAGGAGCTACCCCGGCTGGCGGTGGTGGGCCGCCCCAATGCGGGCAAGTCGTCCCTCATCAACGCCCTGATAGGCGAGAACCGCACCATCGTGACCGACATTGCCGGTACCACGCGCGATTCCATATACTTGCGGTTCAATAAGTTCAACCACGATTTCTATTTGGTGGACACGGCGGGCATCCGCAAGAAGGCCAAGGTGAACGAGGATCTGGAGTATTATTCCGTGGTGCGCTCCATCCGTGCCATCGAAAACTCGGACGTGTGCATCCTCATGCTTGACGGCACGCGCGGGCTGGAGGGGCAGGACTTGAACATCTTCTCCATCATTCAAAAAAACAAGAAAGGGCTGGTGGTGTGCGTCAACAAGTGGGACTTGGTGACCGACAAGACGCCCGCCCACATGAAGGCTTACGAAAAGGCCATCCGCGACCGCCTGGCCCCGTTCACCGATTTCCCCATCA
The DNA here is from genome assembly GCA_944321745.1 of uncultured Bacteroidales bacterium. Classification (GTDB taxonomy): domain Bacteria; phylum Bacteroidota; class Bacteroidia; order Bacteroidales; family Paludibacteraceae; genus QVMH01. The sequence goes on along the minus strand of CALUML010000041.1, from coordinate 15,349 downwards.
TTTTCGCCTCTGCACTGACCAAGCAGCGCATCCTGAAGGTGCTCGACATGGCGGCGCGGGTGTACGGCAACAAGCGGCGCAAGGTGCCTACCGCCAAGCTCAACGATTTTCTCCTGCCCCTCATCGGGGCTTATCCGCCTCCCTCGTGGAAGGGGAAATACGTGAAGATAAAGTACGTCACGCAGTTGCCCGACACGCAAGTGCCCACGTTTGTCTTTTTTGCCAACCTGCCGCAGTACGTCAAAGAACCGTACCGTCGTTTCCTGGAGAACAAGATACGCGCCCAATGGGATTTCCTCGGTACGCCCGTCCAGCTGTTCTTCCGGAACAAATAGGGTAGGCCGTCGGGCAGCAGCCGCAAATTCCTAAATAAAAAATCCCGAAGCGTGCGGGCTTCGGGGAAAGAGGTCGGGTAGGGGATTATGGCCTGCCTTCATGTGGGGGACGGGGCGTGTCGTCCGGCTCCGGTCGGCGCGGGTGCATCTGCTGCATCTCGTAGATGAGGTGGCGTTTGTGCGAACGTTCGGCCTTGTAATACTTGTACAGCCGCTCGGGCGTGAGCACCTTCTTTAGGGCTTCGTGATAGCTGAGCAGCAGGTTGGCCTGTTCCATTTCGCGGTTGATGTACCGTTCGTTCAGTTCTTCGTAGTCGGGCGTTTCGCCTTTGGGGCGGCGGGGGTGGTATTTCTTGTGCAGTTCCCACATGCTCTGTTCGTGTTGCAGGAATATCGGCTTCACGGCCAGTTGCTCCGCTTCCGTCAGTTGGGCGGTGGCACTGATGTATTCCCATTTTTTCTCGTGCATTTCTTCCGGCGAGGGCGGCACCCTTCGTTCGGCAAAGAGGTTGAGGGATAGCAGAAGGGCGACGAGCGTCGTGCCGGTAGTTTTCAGTGTTCGTGTCATTGTTCCGTCTCCGTTAAATCTTCGTAATAAAAGTCGATGAGCGCGCCTTCGTCCACTTGCGACAGCAGGTAGCGTTCGTAGTTTTCCAGCTTCAGACTGGTGTTGCGTTGGTAGAGGAGGTAGGCCAGGTTGCCCAGGAGGAGAACGCCGGCGAAGAGGGCGGCCATGTACAGCCACGACTTCATCATGTGGCGCAGCGTGGGGCGTTGGGCGGCGGTGGCTGCTTCCATGCGGTCGGCGAGGTCGTCAAAATAGTGGTCGGGCACGCTGAAAGGCAGTTCCGTGCCGATGTCCTGAAGCGATATGCGTGGTTTGTTGTTCATTTCAAATTTCAAATTCCAGATTTCAGATTTCAGATTGTTGTTTCCCGCAGATAGGCGCGGATGTTTTTTTCGTAGGGCGATGCCCTACGCTGAGTGCTGCAAGGCCGTTGGCCTTGGGATATACTTTTCCCCTTTCTCCTTTCCCCTTTCTCCTTTTCCCTTTTTACTTTTACCTTTCCCCTTTTACCTTTCCCCTTTTACCTTTCCCCTCTCCCTCCTCTCACCGTTTTCTTTGACTATGTGGCGGGTGGATGGTTTAATGGCTCGTATGTTTTTATTAGGGGAATGCCCCGTTTAAAACTCTTCCGATTCGAGATACTTTTCTATTTTCTTCACGGCGTGGTGGTAGGAGGCCTTCAAGGCGCCTACCGTGGTGCCGAGGATGGCTTCCATTTCCTCGTACTTCAGGTCGTCGAAGTATTTCATGTTGAACACCAGACGTTGCTTTTCCGGCAGGGTGAGGATGGCGCGTTGCAGTTTCATTTGGGCTTCATTGCCGTTGATGTATTGGCCGGAGCGTAAGGTTTGCAGCAGCTGGTCCTCCACATCCTCGAACGATTGCAGGTTGTGTAGCCGCTTCTGTGCCAAGAAAGTAAGCGTCTCGTTGGTGGCGATGCGGTAGAGCCATGTGGACAGCCGCGAGTCGCCCCTGAAGCCTTCCAGCCCGTTCCAGGCCTTCATGAGCGTGTTTTGCAGCACGTCGTTGGTGTCGTCGTGCGACAGCAGCATCTTGCGGATGTGCCAATACAGCCGCTCCTGGTATTGGCGTACGAGGGTGGCAAAGGCTTCCGGCCTCGTGCCGGGTTGCCGCAAGCCGCGCAGCAGTTCATCGTCGGTGCTGTAGTCCATGTGGTTATCTTTTCCAGAATGCTGGGGTGAGGATGATGAGGACGGTGAAAATCTCCAGCCTGCCGATGAGCATGGCGAACGACATGACCCATTTGCAGAAGTCGGACAAGTCGGCAAAACTGCCGCCTGCCCCGAAGTTGCCGAAGGCGATGCCCACGTTGCCGATGCTGTTGACCATGCAGCTGACGGCCTCCATGAAACCCAGCCCGGCGCAGCTGAGTGCCAGCACGCCCAGCAGGGTGATGACTCCGTAGAGCATGACGAAGGCGGTGGTGCGCTTCACCACCTCGTCGCGCACCACGTGCCCGTTGTATCGCACCGGGAACACGGCGTTGGGGTGCGTCATGCGCTTGAACTCGGAATAACAGAACTTGCCCGTTAGCACCACGCGCGACACCTTGATGCCGCCTGCCGTGGAGCCCGCCGACGCGCCGGTGAGCATGAGCAGCAGCAACATGATCCACGTAAACTGCGGCCAGGCCATGAAGTCGCACGAGGCAAAGCCCGTGGTGGTCATCACGGCACTGTTCATGAACAGGCTGTGGCGCAGCGTTTCTTCGACCGAAGCCAAGGTGAGCGGCTCGGAGAAGTCTAAGTTGGCCAACGTGGTGACTACCACGAACACGCCCAGGATGAGCAGGTAGCAGCGCAGCTCCTCATCGCGCCACACACGCTTGCCTCGCAGCTTGAACAGGAAGTAGTACAGGCTGAAGTTCACGCCGGACACGGTCATGAAAAAGGCGATGATGTACTCGATGAGGGGCGAGTCCCAATAGGCGATGCTGGCTTGCTTGGTGGAAAAGCCGCCCGTGGCGATGGTGGAGAACGACTGGCACACGGCGTCGAACCATCCCATGCCCGCCAGGCGCAGCAACGCCGTTTCGGCTACGGTGAGCACTACGTAGATGATGAACAGGCGCTTGGCTGTCTCGCTTATCTTGGGGTGTATCTTGTCTTTGGTGGGGCCGGTAGCCTCGGCGGAGAACAGCTGCATGTTGCTGATGCCGAACAGCGGGAACAACGCCATCGAAATGCCGATGATGCCCAAGCCGCCGATCCAGTGCGTCAGGGCGCGCCAGAAAAGTAGGCCGTATGGCAGCGATTCGATGTCGGGCAGGATGGATGAGCCGGTGGTGGTGAAGCCCGACATGGTTTCGAAGAAGGCATCGGTGAAACTCGGTATGTGCCCGCTTGTCCAAAAGGGCAGCAGCCCCACGAGGGTGAACAAGAGCCAGGCTGCCGTGACTACCACCGACCCTTCGCGCTTGCCGATGTGGAACGAGGCCCGCTGCCCGGCCAGCACTCCCGCCGTGCCCAGCACGCAGGCGGTGACGATGGCGGGCAGAAAGTCGGCACAGCCTTCGCCATAGAGCAGCCCTACGCCCATGGAAAGCAGCATGAACACACATTCGACGAGCAGCAGCACGCCAAGTATCTTGAACAGGAATTTGTAGTTGAACGGAGTGGACATGGATTGAGCTACAAGTTACAAGCTACAAGTTACAAGTTACAAGTTACGAGTTACCCGCTACCCTTGTAGCTTGTAGCTGGATTAGTGAAAAAACGTTTCTATCTTTCGTATTTGCGAAGCGGGGCAGAACACGATGACGTGGTCGCCCGGCATGATTTGCGTGTTGCCGTTGACCACGTAGCCGGTGCTGTCGCGCACGATGCCGCCGATGTTCACGTTGTGCGGCAGGCGCAGGTCCTTGATTTTCGAACTGGTTATCTTCGACTTTTCCTTGGCCTTGAATTCGATGACCTCCGCGTCCAGCCCCACCAGGTTGCGCACGTCGAGCACGTCGGCATCGAGCGTGATTTGGTAAATGTAGCTGGCCGCGATGATTTTCTTGTTGATAACCGTGTCGATGCCGAGGCTTTCGGCCAGCTTGATGTACTCGATGTTTTCCACCTCGGCGATGGCTTTCTTCACGCCGAAGTGCTTGGCGGCGAGGCAGGCCAGGATGTTGGCCTCGGTGTTCGACGTGGCGGCCACGAAAGCATCCGTGTCGTGGATGCCTTCCTCTTTCAGTATTTCCACGTTGCGCACGTCGGAGTTGATGATGAGCACATGGTCGAATTTGTCGGCCAGGTAATTGCATTTCTCCCGGTCGCGTTCCAGGATGGTCTTGTCTATGCCGGGGGGCAGGCAGTAGATGGCCTCGCGCACGATGCGGCTTCCGCCCATGAACATGACACTTTTTATCTGGTAACTTTCCTTGCCGGCCTGTTCGCGCACGAAGTCGAGGTTTTGCGGAGTGGTGATGAAGTACACCAGGTCGTTGGCCTTGATTTCATCGGGGCCGGAAGGGATGATGGTGTCTGCCTTGCGGCGGATGGCCACCACGCGGTATTTGTCGTGGTCGAAGTAGCCGGTCTTGAATGGCTTGTTCAGGATGACGGCGTGGTCGGGCACTTCGCAGGCGGCCAGCACCATCACTCCGTTGCAGAAGCTGAGGTACTGCCGCAGCCAGCTGGTCTTGAGCGACTCGGCTATTTCGCGCCCGGCCAGCATTTCGGGGTAGATGAAGTGGTTCACCCCCAGCTGTTCGAAGAAGGTCTTGTTCTTTTCCTGTAAGTATTCGTAGTTGTCGATGCGGGCCAGGGTGGACTTGGCTCCGAGGCTGTTGGCCAACATGCACGAGGTCATGTTCACGCTCTCGTAGGGGGTTACGGCTATGAACAGGTCGGCTTTGTCTGCCTGCACCTCCTTCAAGTCTTTGACCGAGGTGGGCGACCCTTGGTGCAGCATCAGGTCGTATTTGTCGCTCAGGGTGGCCAGGCGTTCCTGATTCTCATCTATCAAAGTGGTCTCCACATTTTCATGCACCAGCAACTTGGCCAGGTGTGTGCCCACTTCTCCAGCTCCTGCGATAATGATTCTCATATTCAGTTACAAGTAAACAAGTTGACAAGTAAACGAGTTATCCTATCAGTACGCTAAGACGGAAAGACGCGAAGGTTGTTTTTCTTATACCTTATATTCCATATATGTCCCTTTGCGTCTTTCCGTCTTGGTGTACCCGTTAATCGTTAATCACTAATCACTAATCGTTAATCACTGCTTCTATGCTGTGTCGGATGCCTTCCGCGTCCAGTCCCAGCAGGTGATACAGCTCGGCTTGCGAGCCGTGTTCCACAAACGTATCCGGGATGCCGAGCCTTGTTACCTGCACGGCATATCCGTGGTCGGCCATGAACTCCAGCACGGCACTGCCGAAGCCGCCCGCGATGACCCCGTCTTCTACGGTCACTACTTTATTGTAATGTTGTGCCACCTGGTGCAGCAGTTCCTCGTCGAGCGGCTTCAGGTAGCGCATGTCGTAGTGCGCGATGTTCACGGGGCGTTCCGCCTCGATGGCGGCGATGGCCCGGGCGGCGGGGTGCGCCATGGTGCCGATGGTGAGCACGGCCAGCGTGTCGCCCTCCTTCAGCTGCTCGCCCTTGCCGACGGGCAGTTGTTCGAGAGGTGTCCGCCAATCCAGGTTGAAGCCCTTGCCGCGCGGGTAGCGGATGGCAAAAGGTCCCGTGTCCGTGCATTGCGCCGTGTACATCAGGTTGCGCAGCTCCATCTCGTTGCGCGGGGCGGCGATGGTGAGGTGGGGGATGGGGCGCAGGTAGGCCAGGTCGAACTCGCCCTGGTGCGTCGCGCCGTCAGCTCCCACGATGCCTGCGCGGTCGATGCACAGCACCACGTGCAGGCGTTGCAGGGCCACGTCGTGTATGATGTTGTCGTAGGCCCGCTGCATGAACGAGGAGTAGATGTTGCAGAACGGCAGCAGCCCCTCCTTGGCCAGCCCGGCGGAGAAGGTGACGGCGTGCCCTTCGGCGATGCCCACGTCGAACACGCGGTCGGGCATCTCCCGCTGCATGATGCACATGGAACAGCCGGACGGCATGGCGGGCGTGATGCCCACGATGCGCGGGTTGGTGCGTGCCAGTTCGAGCAGCGTTTCGCCAAACACGTCCTGGAACAACGGCGGCTCGGGGCTGTGTGGCGCGTTGCAGGCGCGCTGGCCCGTCTTCACGTCGAATACGCCCGGGGCGTGCCACCGGGGAGCATCGTCCTCGGCGGGCTTGTATCCTTTCCCTTTTTTGGTGATGACGTGCAGCACCTTGGGACCTTTGTAGTTTTTGATTTCGCTCAGTACCCGCACCAAGGTTTGCACGTCGTGCCCGTCCACTGGCCCGAAGTAGCGGATGTTCAGCCCCTCGAAGATGTTCGGCTGGCCGCTGGACACCCGAGCCTTGATGCTGTTGTTCAGGCGGATGATGCGCTTGCGCCGCTCGTCGTCCATGAGGCCGAAGCGGTGCAGCACGGTGTACAGGCGGTGGCGTATCTTGTTGTAGGTAGGCGAGGTGGTGATGTCCACCAGGTATTGGCTGAAGCCCCCCTTGATGGGGTCGATGGCCATTTGGTTGTCGTTGAGTATGATGAGCAGGTTGTTCTTGTCCATCGAGGTGTTGTTCAGCCCCTCGAAGGCCAGCCCGCCGGTCATGGCCCCGTCGCCGATGACGGCCACCACCTTGCGCCGCTCGTCCTTCTTCAGCAAGGCCGCCACCGACATGCCAAGCCCCGCCGAGATGGAGGTGGAGGCGTGTCCCGTGCCGAAGGCGTCGTATTCGCTTTCGCGTGGGGTGGGGAATCCCGAGATGCCCCCCAGCTGGCGGTTGGTGTGGAACACGTCGCGCCGCCCGGTCAGTATCTTGTGCCCGTAGGCCTGGTGCCCCACGTCCCAGATGATGCGGTCGTAGGGCGTGTCGAACACATAGTGCAGGGCCACGGTGAGTTCCACCACGCCGAGGCTCGACCCCAAGTGTCCCGGGTGCTTGGCCACCTCGTCGATGATGAACGAGCGCAGTTCGGCGGCGACCACTCCCAAGTCTTCCTTCGGCACCTGCTTCAGGTCGGCCGGGGAGTTTATCTTGTCTAAATATTGATAATGTCTGTCATCCATGTCCCCCTTTATATAAAGTGGTCACAAAAATACATTTTTCGCTTCGATTTCCCAAACGTATGGAGCAGCCGGATGAACGGCGGGCGTGCCATGTTGTTGATTTACTTGATGTGAATATCTGCAATCTGCTTATGGCATGTCATCGTCTGCCCGTCATGCCGGCCCCCTTCCCGCATCCATACTTCCCCGCCTGCCTATCCATACTTCCCCTTTTGCCCGGATATTCTTTCCGTCTTGGGCAGACATTCTACAAACTAAGACTTGGTTTGTAAAAACTAAGATTTGGTTTTTATAAACTAAGCTTTAGTTTTTAAAAACTAAGTCTTAGTTTGTAAAATATGCAGGCAAAGGAGGATGAATAGGCAGGCAAGGGATAAAGTATGGATGGGCAAGCGGGAAGGTTTGGATAGGCAAATCCCCCAAAAAGCCAAAGAGGGAGGGCGAACTCCAATTCGCCCCCCCTTCTTGCCCTTGCGCGGCTGTCTTGTAGCAGTAATCAAGCGGGATGGGATTTCTTGTGTAGCGGCAGGTTATCCCTCCAGGCTGTCCCGCACGAAGCACAACGGGAGCAGGTCGCTCGCCCGCTCCAGCACGTACACGCATTCCGCGCCGTAGAGCAGCACCCGGATGTCCTGCCCGTAGCGGGTCTCCGTTTCCAGCAGCACCTGCCTGCACGCCCCGCACGGGGTGATGGGCTGTTCTAGGAAGTGCCCGTTGGTCCACCCCGCTATGGCCAGGGCGCGTACCGGCACTTCGGGGTGTTGTGCGTTGGCGTAGAACAGGGTGACGCGTTCGGCGCACAACCCGGACGGGTAAGCCGCGTTCTCCTGGTTGCTTCCGGCCAGCACTTCGCCGTTTGCCAGCCGCACGGCTGCTCCCACGTGGAAATGCGAGTAGGGCACATACGACTTCGCCACCTGCTCTTTGGCCTTGTTCAATAAGGCTTGGTCGGCCGCGTCCAATTCGTCGAAGCGATACACGGCGATGTTGGTCTCAATTCTTTTCTGATACATATGGTGTGATGTTGTGAAATCGTGGAATGGTTGTCGTACGAAAGGTATTTCGATGCAAATTGCATGTAATTATTAACAAACAAGTGGGGCAGATGGTTTAACCCAAATGCTTGAAATTATCCGTTGAGGTGTGTGTTTGTCCGCAAATTAGTCTTACCTTTGTCCTTCCATCACAACAATCCCGTATCAAGTTACATAGAAACTACATGAAACGTCTCATCTTTCTTCTTCTGTTGATGCCGGTCGTGGCTTTTGCGCAGCGTAACAATGCCTATCTGGCATACATTGATAAGTACAATGAACTGGCTGTCAAACAGCAGCAGGAGCATGGCATCCCGGCCAGCATCACGCTGGCGCAGGGCATCCTGGAGTCCGGGGCCGGGCAGGGACGCTTGGCCGTGCGGGCCAACAACCATTTCGGCATCAAGTGCCACGACGACTGGCACGGCGCGCGCATCTATCACAACGACGACAGGCGGCGTGAATGCTTCCGTCGCTACCGCCGCGTGCTCGACTCGTATGAGGACCACTCCAAGTTTCTGAAAAACCGCAGCCGCTATGCATCCTTGTTCGAGCTCGACCCCACCGACTACAAGGGCTGGGCGCATGGGTTGAAAAAGGCCGGTTACGCCACCGACCCAGCCTATGCCTACAAGCTCATTGCCTTGATCGATGAATATGAATTGCATCGCTTCGACCTGACGACTACGCGTGACAACCGGCGGAAATCGCGGAAGAACTGGCTGACGCGGGGCAGAACCACGTCGGCCACCTCCCTGGCCAAGCGTTCCGAACCGGTTCAGGAGCCTGTTGAAACGACCCCATCCCCTTCCGGCAAAGTGGTTGCTTATACTCCTCACTCCACCCAGCGGCTAAACGGGTTGCGGTATATCGTGGCTCGCCCGGGTGACACCTACGGCAGCATTGCGGACGAGTTTGGACTGAGTGCCAAGAACGTGGCCAAGTATAATGAGATGCCCCCCGAAGCGAAACCCACTCCTGGCGAACGCGTGTACCTGCAACAGAAAAAGCGGAAAGCCCCCCGGCAATTCGCTACGCACGTGGTGCAGCCGGGCGAATCTCTCTACAGCATTGCTCAATATTATGGCATCCGGCTGATCGCTTTGTACGACTTGAACGGCCTGTCCTACGATGCCAAGGCGCAGGTGGGACAAGTGCTGAAGTTGCGATGATAGGCTGGACAATCAGCGTGAAATATTTACGGAAGGACGATGCGGAAAACAAATACCCAGTCATTAGCAGAGGTTATTCGCCAGTTGCTGAAGGAACAGCATCTGGACGACAAGCTCAATGACAGGCACATTATCGATGCCTGGCCTGTGGTGCTTGGGCCGAACATTTCCCAATACACCACTTCTTTGAGCGTGTGCGACCAGACGCTTTATGTCAGCCTGTCGTCGGCTGTGTTGCGGCATGAATTGTTTCTATCCAAGCAGGAAATCCTGTCGGCACTCAACCGTCATGTGGGCGCAGAGGTCATCCGGGATATCGTGTTTCGATGAAGCGAGAGGATAATAACAGATGCGGGGAACACATTCTTTGGGATGCTTCCGTATTTTTGTTGAAAGTTTGGAATAAAAGTAAACGCCTGCATGAGAAATGTTTCCATGCAGGCGTTTATTTTCGTTAGTCTGTGTTCTTGCTCAATACGCTGCTTCGAATTGTTCAAGGAAACGCACGTCATTTTCGGAGAACATGCGGAGGTCCTTTACCTGGTATTTCAAGTTGGCAATGCGTTCCACGCCCATGCCGAAGGCGTAACCTGAATACACGTCCGGGTCAATGCCGCAGTTGCGTAATACGTTGGGATCCACCATGCCGCACCCGAGTATTTCCACCCAACCGGTGTGCTTGCAGAAAGGGCAGCCTTTGCCGCCGCAAATGAGGCAGGAGATATCCATCTCCGCGCTCGGCTCGGTAAACGGGAAATATGACGGGCGTAGGCGGATTTCTGTCTCCGTGCCGAACATTTCCTTGGCGAAGTAGAGCAGGGCTTGCTTGAGGTCGGCAAACGACACGTTTTTATCCACGTACAGCCCTTCCACTTGGTGGAAGAAGCAATGGGCACGGTAGGAGATGGCTTCGTTGCGGTACACACGGCCCGGGAACACCATGCGGATGGGCGGTTGCTGGCGCAGCATGGTGCGCACCTGCACGGAGGAAGTGTGTGTGCGCAGCAGCACATCGTTCGCGTGGCGTTCCACAAAGAAAGTATCCTGCATGTCACGGGCTGGGTGTTCGGGCGGGAAGTTCAACGCGCTGAACACATGCCAGTCGTCTTCTATCTCGGGGCCTTCGGCCACGGTGAATCCGATGCGTCCAAAGATGTCGATGATTTCTTCTCTCACGAGCGACAAGGGGTGGCGCGTGCCCAGTTTCACCGGCTCGGCAGTGCGGGTGAGGTCGGTGTGCTGCGCGGTTTCCTGCTGGTTGGCGAAGCGTTCTTTCAGTGTGTTGATTTGCGCCTGGGCGGCGTTCTTCAGTTGGTTGAGCAGCTGGCCCACTTCCCGTTTGTCCTCGTTGGCCACGTTGCGGAAGTCGTTGAACAGTTGCGATATTTCTCCCTTCTTGCTTAGGTACTTGATGCGAAGGGCTTCCAGTTCTTCGGTGTTGGTGGCGGTCATGCGGCTCACCTCATCGAGTAATTGCTTGATGCGTTCCTTCATATTTATTTGTTTCTTTTCAGCTAAGAGTCAAATCGGTTGCAAATGTACATATTTTTTAGGAAAAGGATTTGACCGATTTGGAATAAACAAAAAAAAGCGTGCAGCCCGATGGGTCGCACGCTTTCTTGGTCTGCGTGAGTTTTATTTCACTTCCTCAAAGTCTACATCCGTTACATTGTCCTGCGAGTTGCCGGATTGCTGTTGCTGGCCGCCGTAGTTGGCACCCGGTTGCGAGCCTTGCTGTTGCTGGGCGTTCTGCGCGTTGTACATTTCCTGGCTGGCCGCTTGGAACACGGTGTTCAGTTCGTTCGTGGCGGCATCGATACCGGCCAGGTCTTGTGCCTTGTGCGCATCTTTCAGCTTGCCGAGGGCGGCTTCAATCTGCGTCTTCTTGTCGGCGGGGAGCTTGTCGCCAAATTCCTTTAGCTGCTTTTCCGTCTGGAAGATGAGGCTGTCGGCCTGGTTCAGCTTGTCCACGCGTTCCTTTTCGCGGGCATCAGCTTCGGCGTTGGCGGCGGCTTCGTCTTTCATCCGCTTGATTTCGGCGTCGCTCAGGCCCGACGAGGCTTCGATACGGATTTTCTGTTCCTTGCCCGTGGCTTTGTCGCGCGCCGAGACGTTCAATATGCCGTTGGCATCGATATCGAACGTCACTTCGATTTGCGGTTCGCCGCGACGGGCAGGCATGATGCCGTCCAAGTGGAAACGGCCGATGGTCTTGTTCTGCGCGGCCATGGGGCGTTCGCCCTGCAGCACGTGGATTTCCACTGAAGGCTGGTTGTCGGCAGCCGTCGTAAACGTTTCGCTCTTTTTCGTCGGGATGGTGGTGTTGGCTTCAATCAGCTTCGTCATCACGCCGCCCATCGTTTCGATACCGAGCGACAGCGGCGTCACGTCGAGCAGCAGCACGTCCTTCACGTCGCCGGTGAGCACGCCGCCTTGGATGGCAGCACCCACGGCCACCACTTCGTCGGGGTTCACGCCCTTGGACGGGGCTTTGCCGAAGAATTTTTCCACCGCCTGCTGGATGGCCGGGATACGGGTGGAGCCGCCCACCAGGATGACTTCATCGATGTCGCTTACCGAGAGGCCTGCGCTTTGCAACGCCGACTTGCAGGGGGCGATGGTGCGCTGGATGAGGTCGTCAATCAGCTGTTCGAACTTGGCGCGGGTCAAGGTGCGTACCAAGTGGCGGGGCACTCCGTCGACCGGCATGATGTACGGCAGGTTGATTTCCGTGGAAGTCGTGTTCGAAAGTTCGATTTTGGCCTTTTCGGCGGCTTCCTTCAGGCGTTGCAACGCCATCGGGTCCTTGCTCAGGTCCACGCCGCTGTTTTCGTTCTTGAATTCTTCCACCAGCCAGTTGATGATGCGCTGGTCGAAGTCGTCGCCGCCGAGGTGCGTGTCGCCGTCGGTGGATTTCACTTCAAACACGCCGTCGCCCAGTTCGAGCACGGACACATCGTGCGTACCGCCACCGCAGTCGAACACCACGATTTTCATGTCCTTGTTCGACTTGTCAAGCCCGTAGGCCAGCGCGGCCGCCGTCGGTTCGTTCACGATACGTTTCACCGTCAGCCCGGCAATTTCGCCGGCTTCCTTCGTGGCCTGGCGCTGCGAGTCGTTGAAGTAGGCGGGCACCGTGATGACGGCTTCCGTCACTTCCTGGCCGAGGTAGTCTTCGGCCGTCTTTTTCATCTTCTGCAACACGATTGCCGATATTTCCTGCGGCGTGTACAGGCGGCCGTCGATGTCTACACGCGGCGTGTTGTTGTCGCCCCGCGCCACCTTATACGGCACGCGTTTGATTTCTTCCTGCACCTGGTCCCACGTTTCGCCCATGAAACGTTTGATGGAGAATACCGTGCGGGTAGGGTTCGTGATGGCCTGGCGCTTGGCCGGGTCGCCCACCTTGCGTTCGCCGCCGTCCATGAAGGCGACTACCGAAGGGGTCGTGCGTTTGCCTTCGCTGTTGGCGATAACGATCGGTTCGTTACCTTCCATCACAGCCACACAAGAGTTCGTTGTTCCTAAGTCGATACCAATAATCTTTCCCATAATTCGTATGTTTTAATTTTTATTTTTCAATGTTTGTTTCCCTTCTTTTTACAAAGCGCGTGCCAGTCGGGGAATGGCAGGTGCCGACCGCCGACTTCTGCCAAAAGGGAAGCCTGCCGCTTGCGCCCGCGTCCTGTCGACTGACAAAAATGCCGTTTTTGTCACTTCTCCCTGTCGGCGGGGCATGCCAAGCCCGCCCCGGAGGGAAGGAAATTCCGCACGGACGCGCCGTTTTTTCCGTAGGTACGAAAATAAAATTCCGTCAGTACGGAGCTGGATTTTCGTACTGACGGAATTCTGAGTCCGCCATCCTCCACGGGATGAGGCCCATGTGCGTGTCCTTATTTCTTCCTGGCGCCGGAGTAGTTGCGTTCGCGGCCCTTGCGCCAGGGCTTGTCGGAGAAGTCCGGATGGCGTTCGCGCCGGGCGGGGCGTTCGTCACGGCGTTCGCGGCGGCCGCCCCAGTCGTCGCCACCGAATGGGCGGCGTTCGCCCCGGCGTTCTTCAAACGACTTGCTGCCTTTGGCTTCGAGCACCTGCAGGTTGCTGTTGCGCGAGAAGGCGGTGAGCAGCTGGTTCACCTGGTCGGCGTACACGTCGAAGAAGGAGAACTTGCTCGTTATCTCGATTGAGCCGATGCTGATGGACTTGTCGCCGGTCACGTCGTTGATGATGCCAAGCAGGCGTTTCGGCGTGATGCCTTCCTGGTCGCCCAGCTTGATTTTGAGGCGCACCTTTTCGCCGGTCTTCTTGCCGCGTCCGCCCGCGCGTCCTTCGCGTCCTTCGCGCTTTTCGCGGCTTTCCTTTGTTTTCTCGGGGATGTTGAGGTCGGGCGCATCCTTGTAATAATCCAGGAAACGGTTGAATTCCAGCGACACGAACCGCTTGAGCAATTCCTCCTTGTCGAGGTATTCCAGCTGGTTCATGATTTGCCCGATGTAGGGGGCTATCTGCTCTTCGTTCACCTCCACCTGCTGCATGCGGTTGATGAGGTGGAACAGCTGCTTCTTGCACACTTCAAGTCCGTTGGGGATGGGACGTTTCTCGAAGGTCTTCTTCAGCGTGCGTTCGAGCTGTTTGATTTTGAATTTTTCTTTGGAGTGGATGATGGACACGGACACGCCTTTCTTGCCGGCGCGGCCCGTGCGCCCGCTGCGGTGGGTGTACACTTCCACGTCGTCGGGCAGGTTGTAGTTGATGACGTGCGTGAGGTCGCTCACGTCCAGCCCGCGCGCCGCCACGTCGGTGGCCACCAGCAGCTGGATGTGCCGCTCGCGGAACTTCTTCATCACCGTGTCGCGCTGCGCCTGCGACAGGTCGCCGTGCAGGGCGTCGGCATTGTAGCCGTCGTTCATCAGCTTTTCGGCCACTTCCTTCGTTTCCTGCCGGGTGCGGCAAAAGACGATGCCGTAGATGTCGGGGTTCATGTCGGCGATGCGCTTCAGCACTTCATAGCGTTGCTTGGCCTGGCACAGGTAGTAGATGTGTTCCACGTTCTCCGCCCCGGCATTTTTCGTGCCCACGGTGATTTCCTCGAAGTCCTTCATGTAGTTGCGGGCGATGGCGGCGATTTCCTTGGGCATGGTGGCCGAGAACAGCATGGTGCGGCGGTCTTCGGGCGTGCGTTCGAGGATGGTCTCGATGTCTTCCTTGAAGCCCATGTTCAGCATTTCGTCGGCTTCGTCGAGCACCAGGAAGCTGATGTGTTCCAGGTTCACCTTGCCGCGTTTGAGCAAGTCGATGAGCCGCCCCGGGGTGGCCACCACGATTTGCGGCGTGTGGTCGAGCTGCCGCAGCTGCACGCGGATGTCCTCGCCACCGTATACCGGCACGATGCGCACGCCCTTCAGGTATTTGGCGTAATTCTTCAGGTCGTTCGTTATCTGGATGCACAGCTCGCGGGTGGGAGCCAGCACCAGGGCCTGCACCTGCTCCGTCTCGGGGTCGATGAGGTTGAGCAAGGGCAGGCCGAATGCCGCCGTCTTGCCCGTGCCGGTTTGCGCCAGGGCCACCACGTCGGCCGACTGTTCCAATACGAACGGGATTGTTTTCTCTTGAACAGGCATAGGCTGTTCGTAGCCGAGTTCCTCGATAGCCGAAAGAATCTCGTCCTTCAAGTTCAATTCTCTAAATGTCATGTAAATATTGATGAATTAGTACACGTTGAGAGTAGTTGCCCGACCTTGTTCCACCTTGTTGGTAGTGCCAACGTGTACCCCTCGGAGTGAGCGATGCTGCCCTTGGTGCGTGCAGCACATGTGTGTCGGAAGCTGTACCCGCAAACGTATAGCGTTAATTTAATGTTTGGTTGCTCAATGCAGGAGAAAAATGGGCATCGCGCTGCGCATTTTCCCGCCCCTTCTTGATTTTTCGGGCGCAAAGGTACAAAAAAATAATGAATTGCAATCAGCTGTTGGTTAAGGAGGGCGGCACGGGTAATGAAATCAAGCCCTGATCGGTCATTGTATATTATTTAATCGTTATACCCGTTGGCGGAATTAATTTAGTGCGTATTTAATTCTGCCAATAGGCTTGTTATTAATATAGTTGACGTATTG
>CALUML010000040.1 GCA_944321745.1 uncultured Bacteroidales bacterium | reverse complement strand
TTTTTAGCAAGTCCGGTCTGAAACCGAACAGAACTTTTAATACTAAACTTATCAAAGAACTATTTGGCATAGTGGCGGAAGCCGCTTAGCCGATATGTTGAATTTTAACGGACTATTAACTATATATAGAGAGTAAAAAATAAGGGCTGCGCCCCCTCGTTGTTGGTTAAAAAAACGAGCAATGGTTTCGTCCCGTCCCTCTTTCCCATTTCCGCATTAAAGCGTACCTTTGCACGCAACAAAGCCCGCTACTCGTAGCTTGTAGCCTGTAGCTCGTAGCTTGTTTATAACCGCATGTTGATCCAGTTTTTCTCGGACAATCCTTACATGTCGGCCCTGGTGGCGTTCCTCATCGGGTGGGCGTTCATGCCCATGGTGGTGCGGGTGGCCAAGGCGCGCGATTTCGTGGTGAAGCCCAACAAGCGCACGTCGCATGTGGGGGCGGTGCCCAACGTGGGGGGCATCAACATTTTCATATCGTTTTTCCTCACGGTGGCGTTGTTCGCCTTCCAGGTCATCGACCGGTTGCAGTTCATCTTCATCGGCATTTTCCTCATCCTGCTGGTTGGCTTCGTGGACGACCTCATCGACATCCGTGCTTCGTGGAAGCTGGCGGGGCAGCTGCTGGCGGGCGTATTCGTCATCGTGCTGGGCGACTACCGCCTCACGAGCTTCCAGGGCTTCCTGGGCATCGGCACGCTGCCCATGTGGGTCAGCTACGCGGTGTCGTTCTTCGTGTTCGTGGTGCTGAACAACGCCTTGAACCTCATCGACGGGGTGGACGGGCTGGCCTCGGGGCTGGGCATCCTGTACTGCCTTTTCTTCGGGGTGTACTTCATGCTGGGGGGCTACCCCATGTTTGCCCTCTGCGCCTTCACGCTGGTGGGGGCGTTGGCCGTGTTCTTCATATACAACGTGTTCGGCGGGCGCAACAAGATATTCATGGGCGACTGCGGCTCGCTGTTCCTGGGGTACATGATTTACCTGTTCGTGTGCCAGTTCTGCGAGGTGAACGCCGCCCGCGCCGTGCCTGCCCCCTACGCCATGCGGGCCGCCCCGGCGGTGGCCGTGTGCGTGCTGATGGTGCCGCTGTTCGACACCATGCGGGTGATGCTCACGCGCATCAAGCAGGGGCGTTCGCCCTTTGCGCCCGACCGCAACCACATCCACCACCTGCTGCTCGGCATCGGGCTGAAGCACCGGCAGGTTACCTTCGTGCTGCTGGCGGTGAGCGTGCTGTTCATCGGCCTGGGGGTGCTGGGGCGCAACTGGCCCATCGGCGTGCTCACGTTGGCGGGTGTGGGGGCGATGACGCTGTTCACTTTCGTGCTGTGGAGGGTGGGGGAGAAGTTGAAAATGAAAGTTGAAAGTTGAAAGGGGAAAGTATAAAGTATAAAGGGGAAAAGGTAAGGCCAACGGTCTTGTGGCGTTCAGCGTGGGGCAACGCCCTACGAACAGAGGCAAGGAGTGAGGAGCATGAGGCAAGCTATAAATCCGCGCCCATCTGCGCAATCTGCGGGCAACAATCTGAAATCTGAAATCTGAAATTTGAAATCTGCAATTTAGCATATGATCTCTATAGAACATCTCACGGTCGAGTTCGGAGGCAACCCGCTGTTCGACGACATCAGCTTCCTGGTCAATGCGCGCGACCGCATCGCCCTGGTGGGCAAGAACGGCGCGGGCAAGACTACCCTGCTGCGCATCCTGGCCGGGCAGCAGCAGCCCACACGCGGCACGGTGTCCGTCCCGAAGGAAACCACCATCGGCTATCTGCCGCAGCACATGATACACAACGACGGCACCACCGTGTTGCAAGAAGCCGAAAAGGCCTTCGCCCACATCACCCGCCTGCAAGCCGACATCGAACGCATGAACGTGCAGCTGGCCGAGCGCACCGATTACGAGAGCGAGGGATACCAGAACCTCATCGACCGCCTGACGCGGGCCAACGAGCATTTGCAGATAATAGGCGGGGGCAACTACCGTGCCGAAATGGAAAAGACGCTGCTGGGGCTGGGCTTCCGCCGGGACGACTTCGGGCGGCAGTGCTCCGAGTTCAGCGGCGGGTGGCGCATGCGCATCGAACTGGCCAAGATACTGCTTCAGCGGCCGGACGTGCTGCTGCTGGACGAACCGACCAACCACCTCGACATCGAGTCCATCCAGTGGCTGGAGAACTTCCTCGTGGCGTCGGACAGCACCATCCTGCTCGTGTCGCACGACAAGGCCTTCATCGATGCCGTGACGCGCCGCACCATCGAGATTTCCCTGGGCAAGATATACGACTACAACGTGAACTACTCCCACTACCTGGAGCTGCGCAAGGAACGCCGCGAACAGCAGATACGCGCCTACGAGAACCAGCAGAAGATGATACAGGACACCGAGGAGTTCATCGAACGTTTCCGCTACAAACCCACCAAGGCCACGCAGGTGCAGAGCCGCATCAAGCAGCTGGAGAAGCTGGAGCGCGTGGAGGTGGACCTGGAGGATACGTCGCGCCTCAACTTGAAATTCCCGCCCGCACCCCGCTCGGGCAGCATCCCGGTGGAGATGGAGCACCTCTCCAAGGCTTACGGCGACCACCTGGTGCTGGATGACATCGGCATGATAATCAACCGGGGTGACAAGGTGGCCTTCGTGGGGCGCAACGGCGAGGGCAAGAGTACGCTGGTGAAGTGCATCATGGGCGAGGTGGCCTACAGCGGCAAGCTGAAGCTGGGCCACAACGTGAAGATAGGTTACTTCGCCCAGAACCAGGCCTCGCTGCTCGACGAGGAGCGCACCGTGTTCGACACCATCGACTACGTGGCCACGGGCGACATCCGCACCAAGATACGCGACATACTGGGCGCGTTCATGTTCGGCGGCGATGCCATCGACAAGAAGGTGAAGGTGCTTTCCGGCGGCGAGCGCAGCCGCCTGGCCATGATACGCCTGCTGCTCGAACCCGTCAACCTCCTCATCCTCGACGAGCCGACCAACCACCTCGACATGCGCTCCAAGGACGTGCTGAAGGACGCCATCCGGGCTTTCGACGGCACGGCCATCATCGTGTCGCACGACCGCGAGTTCCTCGACGGGCTGGTGACCAAGGTGTACGAGTTTGGCAACAAGAAGGTGCGCGAGCACCTGGGCGGCATCTACGACTTCCTGCATGCCAAGCAGCTCGACAGCCTCCGCCAGCTGGAAGCCGCCCCCGCCCGCCCCGCCGCCCCGGAACAGCCCCGTGAAGCCTCCGACGGCAAGCTCAGCTACGAGGCACGCAAGGAGTTGAACCGCAAGATAAGGAAAGCCGAAAAAGACGTGGAAGCCGCCGAGGCCGCCGTGACCGCCCTCGAGGGCGAGATAGCCGACCTTGCCCGCCAGATGGAGCAGCCCGCGAAGGCCGCCGACCCCGACTTCGTGCGCCTGTACCAGCTCAAGCAGCACGAACTGGAGCAGAAAATGTACGAGTGGGAACTGCTGAGCGAGGAGGCCGAGCGGCTGAAGAACGCCCCGACAAACTGACATCCTCCCCCTCTCTCACGGGGCTGTGTGAAAACTACGGACCAAGCTCGCTGTCATTTCGACCGTAGGGAGAAATCTTTCGTGACAACGCTTCTTGGGTCACTGTGAGATTTCTCACTTCGTTCGAAATGACGGGAATGCTATGGAAGTGGTGCTTTTCACACAGCCTCTCCCGGAGCAGGGCGGGGAACTTTATTCACACAATAACCCCCTATGCCTACACTTTACTTGATACCGACATCATTGGGCGACTGCACGTTCGAACGTGTATTCCCGCCCTACAACGCCGGGGTGGTAGCCGCCCTGCGTCACTTCGTCGTGGAGGACGTGCGTTCGGCACGCCGCTTTATCAAGCGGCTCTGCCCCGGCGCGGTGATTGACGAACTGACTTTCTGCGAACTGAACGAGCACACCCGCCCTGCCGAAGTGGAGGGGATGCTCCGCCCCATGGACGAGGGGCACGACATGGGCGTGCTCTCCGAGGCCGGATGCCCCGCCGTGGCCGACCCCGGCGCGGATGTGGTGGCCGTGGCCCAGCGGCGCGGTTACACGGTCGTGCCCCTGGTAGGCCCTTCATCGCTGCTGCTCGCCCTTATGGCCTCCGGCTTCAACGGGCAGAGCTTCGCCTTCGCCGGTTACCTGCCCGTGCCTCCCGCTGAGCGGGCCAAAGCCCTGAAGCGGTTGGAGTCCAGGGCATATGCCGAGAACCAGACCCAGCTCTTCATCGAGACTCCCTACCGCAACATGCGGATGCTGGACGACATCCTGCGCACCTGCCAGCCCGCCACCCGCCTGTGCGTGGCCGCCGATCTCACGTTGCCCACCGAATACGTGCGCACCCTCACCGTGCGCGAGTGGCGCACCCACCGCCCCGAACTCGGCAAACGCCCGTGCATATTCCTTTTATATAAATAATATTCCCTTCACCTTGTCCCGGTGTCCGCATCAGGCGCGGTCGGAGGATTGTATCATCTCTTTCAAGGTGCCGTTCAGCCCATCGTCGCGGAGGAGGGAGTCGAGGGTGAGGTGCATGCGGTACCGCCAATAGTGGCGGGGCGAGGCGGGGACATTGATGCGCTCGTCCTCGGGACGGGGGCGGCGCAGATGGCCGTCCACCGACAACCAGTCCTGCCAGGGCAGGATGGCGAGCATGGCCGGGGAATCCAGATGCCTCTGCACGATGAGGCGGCACACCTCGGGTGTGCATTGGGCGGGGGCATCGCCGGGGCATCCGAGCACGTCGTTGTAATAGCGTTGGGTAAGGGCGGGGGCTTCCTCCCACCATCCCCGCAGGGTGCTCATGTCGTGGGTGGAGGTGGCGCACACGGAAGGGTAGGGGATGTGCGCGAGATCCTCGAACGCTATGCCGAATTGCTTGGGCATCCGCTCTATTTCAAGGCTGAGTATTTGCAGGCGGCGCATCACCTCGGGCACGCAGGCGGGTATCATGCCCAGGTCTTCGCCGCAAGGCAGCATGGGGGTGGCGGCGGTGAGGGCGGGCAGCTTGCGCAGGGCTTCGGCGGCCCAGAAGTCGTTGTGCCGCTGGTAGAAGTAGTGCTCGTGCAGGCGGTCGAAGGCCTGGCGGGCGGCGGGGTCGAGGTCGGCGTAGGAGGCTGTGTGTTGGGCGGCGATGCGGGGGTGGTAGAGGTGCGGATCGCGGTGGTCGGGCACGAACAGCACTTCGGCGCACAAGGCATACAATCCTTCCCGTAGGCGGCAGCCTGCCTCATCGGTGCGGCTGCCGAGCAGGTGGCGCACCTTGGCCTGGGTGTCGCAGAAGGATTTCAGGTCGTAGCGGGCCCATGCCACGCGGTTGAGGTAGGCATCCTCGGCCTCACCGGCTTGCGGGCCGAAAAGCCCGGGCAGGAGCCGCGCGGGGATGTGGGGGCGGGTCATGCGTTGTTCGTCGAAGGGCACGCCCCAGGCGCGTATCTCGTCCGGCGTGAGGGGCAGGGCGGGGCTGAACTGCCCCAGCAGGCCTTGCACGGCGTGGGCGGGTATCTGCCAGATGCGGAAGAAGCCGAGTATGTGGTCAATGCGGAAAGCGTCGAAGTGGGCGGCCATGTGGCGCAGGCGGCGCGTCCACCAGGCGTAGCCGTCCTGGGACATGCGCGGCCAGTCGTAGGTGGGGAATCCCCAGTTTTGCCCATCGGCGGAGAAGTCGTCGGGCGGGGCACCGGTCTGCGTGTCGAGGTGGAAGAGGTGAGGCTCGGTCCAGGCTTCCACGCTGTCGTGGCTGATGCCGATGGGCAGGTCGCCCTTGAGCGTCACGCCGCAGCGGTGGGCGTGTGCCTTGGCGCGGGCGAGCTGTTCGTGCAGCAAGTATTGGGTGAAGCAGGCAAGCGCGGCGGCGTGGCGGCGTTCGGGCCGTTCGGCGAGCCATTGCTCCAAGGCCGGGCGGTCGTATCGGGCGTGTGTCCCCCATTGGGTGTAATCGGCGGTGTGGTGCTCGTCGCGCAAGGCGCAGAAGCAGGCGTAGGGAAAGAGCCAGCGTTGGTTGTCGTCGTAGAAGCATCGGAACGGCTCACCGGCCAGCACGGCCTCGCCTTGCTCGGCATAGAGCGTGCGCAGGTATTCCTCCTTCAGGGCCAGTGCCTGCTCGTAGTCGTAGGCGGGCAGGGCGTTGAGCGCATCGGCCCGTTGGCGGAAGCGGCGGAGGGCGTTTCCGTCTTTCAGGGGATAGTCGTCCGGCCCAAAGTAGAGGGGGTGGAGGGCATAGACGGAGATGGCATTGTAGGGGTAGGAGTCCGTCCAGGTACGGGTGATGGTGGTATCGTTCACGGGCAGCACCTGGATAATCTTCATGCCGGTGCGTGTCGCCCAGTCGGCCATCAGTCGCAAGTCGGCGAAGTCGCCCACGCCGTAGCTCGTCTCCGAGCGCAGGGAGAACACGGGGATGGCCACTCCCGCCGCCCGCCAGTTCATCCAGCCGTGGCGGTAGTGCAGCTCGTGCCGCCAGGTGGCGGGGGCGGGCATATCGTCGGGGACGGGCATCTGGCGGTTGTCGCCCTCCTCCCAATGCACCACCCGGCCGGTCGCCCGGTCGCGGATGGCAAATTTGTAGGCCCGCGAGCGTGCGATGCGGTCGGCATCCAGCACCAGCGACCACAAGCCATGTTCCGTCTGGACAAGCGGCAAGCCGTGCGTTTCGTCCCAATTGCCCAACTCGTCGCCCTCGCCCAGCAGCACTACCGACTGCCCCCGCAGGGTGTAGGGGCAGTGCAGGAGGAATTCCAGCCGCCTTGCAGCCTGCACGGGGGGAGCGGCGTTCCCGTTAGCCGGTTCGCCCAAGCTGTCGCGGAAGGGCGCGGTGTAGAGGAAGCGTTGCCCCGGTTCGTCGCGCCAGGCATCGTGCAGGAACACTTGCCCGGCGCGGGTGTCCGTGCGGCGCGGTTCGCCCCATTCGCGGCGCAACACTTGGCCGCCCCTTTTCAATATATAATAATAGGTAAAGGCATCGGCATCCGTTTCGATGCACCCCTCCCAATGCCGCCCGTCGGTGCAGGCCAGCGCCAGTGCGCGGTTCTCGTCGTCCGCCCCCAGGACGGGCAGGCTGCCCGCCACGCAGAGGACTTCCCCCGGTGCCGCGACATATTCAATGTGAAAAGTCAGTTTCATGTGGTCTACAGTCTACGGTCTACGGTCTACGGTCTACGGTCTACGGTCTACGGTCTACGGTCTACGGTCTACGGTCTACAGTCTACAGTCTACAGTCTACAGTCTACAGTCTACAGTCTACAGTCTACAGTCTACGGTCTACGGTCTACAGTCTACGGTCGGCTGTCCGCATGATATGGCAGACTGCCGACTGCCTTGCAAATATCTGCAAAAAAGCTTACGTGCCAAAGGAAAAAGCAGTACTTTTGACACGGACAAACATTGAACGGAACATCCTATGATTAAAGTAAAGGAAAGCACCCTCCGGACGGCAGCGGGCGAGGGCATGGACGAGTTTCTGAACGTGCTGACTGATGCCTACCTGGAGGCTGTCGGCGGGCAACTCACGGCTGAGGCCATGCCGCTGCTCAACGGCGACCAGCATACCCTGCTGGCCTACCGCTTCTTCACCGACGAAATGCGCGAAGGGGGCTTCGTGCAGCTGATACAGAACGGCTACGGCGGCTACATCTTCGGCAACCCCTTTGCCAAAGCCTTGCGCCTGTACGGGGCAAGGGATATGTCCAAGCTCGTTTACAAGGCCAGGGAAATATACAATGCCCACCGCGAGGAGCTGGAGCGCGAAACGACCGAGGAAGAGTTCAACGCCCTGTACGTGGACTTCGAAGCCTTTGACGACTTGGAAGAAGAATACTTCGACATCGAGGAAGAGCAGACCGCCCTCATCGCCGCCTACGTGGACGAGCATATCCACGACTTCGTGGAGGTGGAACCCTGATAGGGGATGCCGAGATGGAACTTAGAACACGGATTATGCGTCCAATCCGCGTATTCCGTGTTCCTTTCTATTCCGGCACGTTCCCTTCATTCGTCCGGGTGCGGGTTGCCTGCCTGCTTCTTAGAACTCGAACCGTTCCGCCGTCATCCGTCCCAGCGACTCGATGCGCGGCACCAAGGTGGTGAAGTGCGGGGCATGTTCGTGGGCGGCGAGGGACGCGGCGTCCTGCCACGTTTCGCATATCATCAGTACGCCGGGGCGCGTCGCGCTCTCATAGAGGTCGTAGGACACGCACCCCGCGTCCTTTTGCGAAGCAGCCACTAACTTCCGGGCTACTTCCACCAGTGTGGCGCGGTGTTCCGCAGCCACTTCGATAAATACATTCAGCCGTATCATATTGGGATAAATAAAATGAAAACACTACGGGTACGGGTATTGTCGCTTAATGCTGCTTTATCAGCCGTTTAATCTTCATTCGTGTGTGCCACGACAGGCGTTGCATGGCACATTGGATGAGATTGTATTTCCAATAGGCCAGCTTGTTTTTGAATGCCCTTCGCACATTGCCCGTGTCGGCAATCTGTAGCTGTACCATGCGGCACAAGTCGTGCTTGTCCGCCTTGTCTGTGATGAATGCCGGTGGAACATCCCGCAATTTCTTGATAACGGCGACCACTTCCCCGTCCTCGGTTCGGCTCGTTGCCACGGAGGCAAATCCGTTGAGCAGTGCCGTCACGTTATGGCGTTCTTGCTTGTTCCAAATGACGAGGTCGGTGCCTTCTTCGCAGATGTTGTACTGGTGGAAGCCTTTGTAATGCTCTGTCTCCGCTTCGTTCGGGTGATGCTTCAAGTAGAGGCAGCCTCCCGTTTCCAACACTTCCAAGCATTCGCAAATGCCTTTGAGGGGGCGGGCCGAGTGGTCGAGTGCGTTTTGCACAATGACAAGCGACACATCGTGCGCAGGGTAGAAGGCGGAGAGGAATTCAATCATGCCGAATTCGATGCGTGGCATTTCCCGGTGATGCCGCGCCAGGATGCGGTTGAAACTGTCGGCCAGCGGGTCTACGTAATGGATGTCGAGCGGGTGTGGCTTGCCGTCAGCCAGCAAGTAGTTGCCCGTGGCGTAGCTCATGCCGCAGCCCACATCGAGCACTTTGGGGTTGCCGGTCTTGGAGGCCAGGAATGCCTGGGCATCGAAACCTTCCAATTGGATGGGCGAACCGTAGTGCGACCACCGCTTCAGCCTGTTGAAACTTGCCGTCCAGCGGTACGTGTTGTTCCAAAAGGCCACTTCGTATGGGATGCCGTCCATCCAGCGTGCGATAGAATCTCGGGTGTTGTCCATGCGCTTCCTTGTTCCTTTTCCGTTTCTTTAACATTCCCCCTTGCTTCCTTCCCCTCAATACTGCTCCTGCTCGTTGGGGAAGTCGCCGGATTTCACATCGTCCACGTAGCGGCCTATGGCGTCGTGCATCACCGCCTGCAAGTCGGCGTAGCGGCGCAGGAAACGGGGCGAGAAACCGTGCGTGAGCCCCACCATGTCGTGCAGCACCAGCACCTGGCCGTCCGTGCCGCCGCCCGCCCCGATGCCGATGACGGGGATGGTCAGCTCGCTTGCCACCCGTGCGGCGAGCGTGGCGGGGATTTTCTCCAATACCAGGGCGAAGCATCCGGCCTCTTCGAGCAGCCGCGCGTCGCTGATGAGTTTCTCGGCCTCGGCCTCCTCCTTGGCGCGCACGGTGTACGAGCCGTATTTGTTGATGCTTTGCGGCATGAGGCCGAGATGCCCCATGATGGGGATGCCGGCGGCCAGGATGCGGCGCACGGCATCGATCACCTCCACGCCGCCCTCCAGCTTGAGCGCGTCGGCGTGGGTTATTTTCATCATCTTGATGGCGTTCTGCACGGCCTCGATGTCGCCCGTCTGGTACGAGCCGAAGGGCATGTCCACCACCACGAGGGCGCGTTGCACGCCCCGCACCACGGATTTGGCCATGAATATCATCTGGTCGAGTGTGACGGGCAGCGTGGTGAGGTTGCCGCACATCACGTTCGAGGCCGAGTCGCCCACGAGTATCACGTCTACGCCCGCTTCGTCCACGATGCGGCCCATGGTGTAGTCGTAGGCCGTCAGCATGCTGATTTTTTCGCCCCTTTGCTTCATTTCCAGCAGGCGGTGCGTCGTCACCCTGCGGGTATCTTCTGTGTGTACTGACATTGTTTTTGTTTTTAATGATGAATGCCGGGGAGGGAATGGGCAAATGCACGTCCGCCCTCCCGCATCCCCTTTGCGCGGCTGCAAAGGTACGCATTTTTAATTTAACCCAAATCGGTCATTCGGGAGATGCTACTGAAAACCGCTCGTCACAAGGACAGAAATCAGCCAAAGCCTAATCTGTTC
Source organism: uncultured Bacteroidales bacterium (assembly GCA_944321745.1). Lineage (GTDB taxonomy): Bacteria > Bacteroidota > Bacteroidia > Bacteroidales > Paludibacteraceae > QVMH01. Next base: position 7,108 of record CALUML010000040.1, on the reverse strand, counting down.
CGGCGCATTCCCGCTGCCGGTTGCGCGTGCCTGCGGAATTTTGGCCGCGTGCCTGTGGAAATCCAACGCCGCGCCTGCGGAATTTTTGCCGCGTCATAACGAAAATAATCCCCTCTAATGACCGCCTTGCTTCCACTCGCTCTCCGGGGAAATGGCGGAAGCGTGTTTTTGTCTTTTCCGGTACATGTTTCTCCGTTTCTGCGCAGATGTTTTACTGCATACGATTGGGAAAACATCTGCTGACAAATTGGAAAACATCTGCCCACATTTTGGAAAACTTCTACGCATGAATGGGAAAACTTGCCTGCATTTCCAAAAAAGTTTTACCTTTGCAACGCGAAAAGAAAAAGTGTTCATTTAGGTATGATAAACCGGGCATTATTGCGTATTAAGGTCATCCAAACCTTGTATTCTTATTACAAAGGGGGCGGGCAGTCGCCTTTTGCCGCACAGAAAGAATTGGCTTTCAGTTTGGAAAAGACGTATGATCTATATTTCCACCTGTTGCAGTTGTCGGTTGAAGTGACGCGCTATGCGGCCAACCGCATTGAGACCCGGAGGAACAAGTTGCGCCCTACCGATGAGGATTTGCGCCCGAACATGCGCTTCGTGGAAAATGCTTTCATCCGCCAGCTGGCCGACAACGAGCAGCTGGCCGGTCGGCTGGCCGAACGCAAGCTGTCGTGGATGAACTATCCCGACCTGATGAAAAGCCTGTACGAGCAGATAGAGGCGACCGACTTCTTCCTTGAATACATGCAGGCCGACGGCACCGACTACGAGGCCGATAAGGAAGTGTGGCGCAAGATATACCGCCGCGTGTTTCTCGACAGCGAAGAACTGGAGGAGGCCGTGGAGGAACAGAGCATTTACTGGGCAGACGACCTGGAGGTGCTTGTGAGTTTCATCGTGAAGACCATCAAGCGGTTCGATGCAGAAGCCGGGGCGCAGCAGGCATTGCTCCCCATGTTCAAGGACGAGGAGGACCGCCGCTACGGCGAACGCCTGTTGGAGTGCGCGTTGAAGAACGAGAAGGAATACCTCGACCTCATCAACGAAAACACCCTCAACTGGGAGTTGGACCGCATCGCCTTCATGGACATACTTGTCATGCAGGTGGCGTTGGCCGAATTGTGCAACTTCCCCACCATCCCGGTGAACGTGACGCTCAACGAGTATATCGAAATATCCAAGCAGTACAGCACGGACAAGAGCGGCATCTTCATCAACGGGGTGCTGGACAAGATTGTCAACCAGTTGAAGGCCGACAACAAGCTGATGAAGGTGGTGACGTTTGACCTCAAGTGAGCTACGAGTAGACAATCTGCGTAAATCTGCGCTACCTGCGTGAGACCGTGTGCCAATTTGAAATTTGAAATATAATTTAAATAAAGAATAATATGGAATTGACAAGCATTTTATTGCAAGCGGATGCCACCGCCACCACCGGTGGTGCGGCAGGCTATTCGGGCCTCATCATGATGTTGCTTATCTTCGTCGTGTTCTACTTCTTCATGATTCGCCCGCAGACCAAGCGCCAGAAGGAAATCAAGAAGCAGCGCGATGCCATGAAGGCGGGCGACAAGGTTGTGACCGCAGGGGGCATCTATGGCAAGATACGGGAAGTGAAGGACAATGCCGTCTTCATTGAAATTGCCGACAACGTGAGGATAAAAGTAGACAAAAATTCGGTGTACATGGCAGCGGAAGACATCCCGGCCGAAACGAAGCAATAAATCCACAAGCCAATGGCGGGCAAGGAATACATAGCATTGCTCAGGGATTTGGCAAAAAAGTTTAAGGCATTCCTCTTTTCGAAGGATGCCTTAAGCTTTTTGTTTTTTCTGCTCCTGTCTACCGCCTTCTGGTTCTCCAACGTGGCCAACAAGCCCCGTGAGGCCAACATCACGGTGCCCATCCACTACGAGGCGTTGCCGGCAGGCTTCGCCGTGGCCAACCACCCGGTGCAGGAAATCAGGCTCACCGTGCGCGACGAGGGGCTGAACCTTTTCACCTACAACAAGCGGCGGCTCGTGCCGCTCAATATCAACCTTTCCGAGGTGGCGGCCACCGGGGGGCAGGTCAAGCTCTCGTCCGAGCAGATACTGTCGCGCCTGTCTTATTACCTCTATCCCACTACGTCGGTTATCGGCTTCTCGCCCGACTCCATCTTCGTGCAGTGCGAGCAGCTGGACGCGGTGACCTTGCCGGTCAGGCCGCGCCTCAACCTGAAGCTGGCCCAGCAATACGTCCTGAGCGACTCGGTCGCGGTGTCGCCCGCCGAGGTCACGGTGTACGGGCGGCGTGATGTGCTGAATCGTTTGCAGGCTGTGGAGACGATGCCGGTGGATTTGCTCCAGCTGAAGGACTCGGTGGACATGCTAGTGCCCTTGCAGCCTGTTGACTCGGCCAGCCTGTCGGTGGACGAGGTGCGGTTGCGCATTGGAGTCGAGATGTTCACCGAAAAACGTGCCCGCGTGCCGGTAACGTTCGCCCACGTGCCGCCGGGCATTGCCGTGCGTTCATTTCCCGCTGTGGTGGAAGTGACCTACAACATCGGGCTGAGCCATTACGGTACGCCGCAGGACGACGTGACGGTGGTGCTCGATTACCGCGACATCCTGGCCAACAAGCAGGAGAAGCAGCCGTTGCACGTCATCAGTCATTCGCCCAGGATATTCAACGTGCGTGTGCAGCCCGGCGAGGTGGAGTTTGTATTGGAACAACAGAATTAGTGTGTATGGAACAGATACAGATGGTTGACTTGCGGGGGCAATACGCCCGGATAAAAGGCGAGGTGGATGCCGGCATCCGCGAGGTGATGGACTCCGCAGCCTTCGTGAAGGGGGGCAAGGTCGCCGAATTCCAGCACGAACTGGAGCAATACCTGGGCGTGAAGTATGTCATCCCGACGGGCAACGGCACGGACGCTCTCCAGATAGCCTTGATGGCCTTGGGCTTGCAGCCCGGTGATGAGGTCATCGTGCCTACGTTCACCTTTGTGGCGGCTGCCGAGGTGGCCGCTTTGCTGGGGCTGACCCCCGTGCTGGCGGATGTGGATGAACGCACGTTCAATGTGTCGGTGGAGGCCGTGCGGCGAGCCATCACCCCGCGCACCAAAGCCATCGTGCCGGTGCATCTTTTCGGTCAGAATGCCGACATGGAGGCGTTGCTTTCCTTGGCCGCCGAGCATGGGCTGCGGGTGGTGGAGGATGCCTGCCAGTCCATCGGGGCGTGGTACACGTTCAGCGACGGGCGGCGGGTGCGTTCGGGCTGCATGGGCGATGTGGGGTGCACGTCTTTTTTCCCTTCCAAAAACCTGGGCTGCTACGGCGACGGTGGAGCCATCTTTACCAACGATGACGAATTGGCCGCCGCCATGCATGCCATTGCCAACCACGGCATGACCGTGCGCTACCACCACGACCGTGTGGGGGTGAACTCGCGTCTGGACAGCATCCAGGCCGCTGTGTTGCAAGCAAAGCTGAAGCACTTGGACGAATACACCTCCGCCCGCCAACGGGCCGCCGCCTATTATGACAACGCATTTAAAAACACGGACAAGCTGGTCATACCGGCACGAATCCCGCAATCGGAGCACGTGTATCATCAGTACACGCTCCAGCTGGACGGCATCGACCGCGAGGGGTTGCGGCAGCACTTGGCCGACCGGGGCATTCCCTCCATGATATATTATCCTGTGCCGTTGCACTTGCAGCGGGCTTACCGCGATGCGCGCTATCAGCCGGGCGACTTCCCGGTGGCGGAACGCCTGTGCCAATGCGTATTGTCGCTGCCCATGCACACGGAGCTTTCGGCGGAGCAGCTGGAATACATCACCCGGTCGGTGCTGGAGTACATATTATAATATGGTTCTTGAAATATTGCGATGGACGATTATTTTGCACACCCCACGGCGGTGATAGACGAAGGCTGCACCATTGGCCGGGGCACGAAGATATGGCATTTCTCCCACCTTATGCCCGGTTGCCGCGTAGGTGAGCGGTGCAACATCGGGCAGAACGTGTTGGTGGCGTCGGGTGTCGTGTTGGGGAATAACGTGAAGGTGCAGAACAACGTGTCGATTTATACCGGCGTGACGTGCGAGGACGATGTGTTTCTGGGGCCTTCGATGGTATTCACCAACGTTATCAATCCCCGAAGCCACGTGAGCCGTAAGCATGAATACCGTCCCACCATCGTGCGCCGGGGAGCCAGCATCGGGGCGAATGCCACCATCGTGTGTGGCAACGAGATAGGCGAATACGCCATGGTGGGTGCCGGGGCGGTCATCACCAAGCCGGTGAAGCCCTATGCGCTGGTGGTGGGCAATCCTGCCCGGCAAGTGGGGTGGGTGAGCCGGAATGGCCATCGCCTGCACTTCGGTCCCGAAGGCCTCGCCACCTGCCCCGAAACGGGCGAACGCTACAGGCTGGATGAAGGGAGCGTTGCAGTGATTAATGATTAACGATTAGTGGGTGCGTAAGGCGGAAGGGCGCAAAAGGCTTTTATTTATTTCATATCAAAATAAACTGATAGATGATAAAGTTCGCTGTAGTCGGATTGGGACACATAGGCAAGCGCCATGTGGAGATGATACGCCGTAACCCGGATGCGGAATTGGCGGCCGTGTGCGACGTGCTGTCCCGTGAAGAAACGGGGTTGGAGGCCACCGTGGACGTGCCTTATTTTCGCCACATCGATGACCTGCTGGCATCGGGTCTTGGCATGGACGTGGTATGCATTTGCACGCCCAACGGCTTTCATGCCGAATACGCGCTGAAGGTGCTGGAGGCTCGCAAGCATGTCGTGATAGAAAAGCCTATCGCCCTGACCAAGCGCGATGCGGAAAGCATCGTGTTCAAGTCGCTTGAAATGTCGCGCCACGTGTTCTGCGTGATGCAAAACCGCTATTCACCTCCTTCCGTATGGCTTAAGGAAATCATGACCGACCACGTGCTGGGCGACATTTACCTGGTGAAACTCGACTGTTTCTGGAACCGCGATGCCCGCTACTACAAGGCGGGCGGCTGGCATGGCGACGCGCAACTGGACGGCGGTACGCTGTTCACGCAGTTCTCGCATTTCATCGACATCATGTACTGGCTGTTCGGCGACATCACCAACATCCGGGGCAACTTTGCCGACTTCAACCACCAAGGGCTGACCGACTTCGAGGACAGCGGCGTGGTGACGTTCGATTTCGTGGGCGGCGGCATGGGTTGCCTGAATTATTCCACCTCCGTGTGGGACAAGAACCTCGAAAGCAGCCTCACCGTCATCGGCTCCAACGGCACGGTGAAAGTGTCCGGCCAATACATGAACGAGGTGGTATATTGCCATGTGAAGGACTATACGATGCCGCAACTCGCCCCTTCCAACCCGCCCAACGACTACGGTGCTTACAAAGGCTCGGCGCAAAACCACCACTATGTGATACAAAACGTGGTGGAAACCCTCTCCAACAAGGGAACCATCACCACCAACGTGCTCGAAGGCCTGAAGGTGGTGGACATCATCGAACGCATCTACGAGGTGCGCGACAAGCAGTGGAGAAAAGGTGAAAGTAGAAAGTAGAAAGGTAAAAGAGGAAAGATATGATACAACGCATTCAAACTGTTTATTTTCTGGCGATAGCCGTATTGTCGGCTATCACGTTTTTCGTTCCGGTGGCCAATCTGTACGACCCGGTGAACCTTTTGTTGTACGAGCTGGACTATCAAGGCCTGGTGCTTGCGGGCGGTGACGAACCCCTTGTGCTCAACAACCTCGCCACCTGGTCGCTCAAGGTCATTTCGGTCATCATTCCGCTGGTGGCGTTCACAACGATATTCCTGTACAAAAAGCGTGTGCTGCAAGTGCGCCTTTCCTTCATCAACATGCTGCTGATGTTCGGCTATTACGCCATCCTCTTCATCTGCCTTATCCAGGGGGCACGCAGCATGGAAGCCGACTGGAACCTCCGCATCCCGGCGGCCTTCCCGCTGGTGTGCGTGGTGCTCGACTGGCTCGCCATCCGCGCCATCGGCAAGGACGAAGCCCTCATCCGCTCGCTCAACCGCTTGCGGTAGGGCGGGGCAGCAAAGCATCTTCTATCTTTGAAAATCGGTCGCCTCACCCCTGCCCACTCCCCTATCTTAGGTTCATACTCCCTCCCCCCCCCGCCTTGCGGGGTACTCCCTGCCCCCTCTTACTCCCCCAAAGGGGGGCGGACAGAGGGGGAGTTTTGTTGCTCTGTCAGAGAAGCTTTCGAGGAAACCCCGGCAAACGAAACATTTCTTTTCCTCCCCTAAGATAGGGGAGGTGTCGCGAAGCGACGGAGGAATATGGTAGAGGGAGTATGAACCTAAGATAGGGAAAGTGGCACGGAGTGCCGGAGGAGTATGAATGGTTTATTGGCGAATTGCGGATATTCATATTTCTTTAACCCAAATCGGTCATTATTTCTGTTCTTGTGGCGAGCGTTGGGTGGCTTTTCTCGAAGGCATAGCGGGCTATGTCGAGAGAAAAGGCGGCAAAAACCCCCGTCACAAGGCAGAAAGCGGGCAAAGATATTCAACAAATGGTCTAATGAACGGTTGGGGTTTATTTCGTAGGGCGTTGCCCTACGCTGAATGCTATAAGGCCGTTGGCCTTGGTTCTCCTCTTCTCCCTTTTCCCTTTCTTCTTTTTTGCAGCATCTTGTTTGCCGTTTTTTTCCTATCTTTGTGCCACATATATTGGAGAGGCAAGGTCGTTGGCCTTGGACGTGTCGCCCCGGCACAGTTAACTTTCAATTCTCAATTTTCAATTTTCAATTTTCAATTTTCAATTGAAACACCCCTACTAGTTTTCCGACCATCTTCCTATAGTTTCCTGATCATTTTCCTATAGTTTCTTTGTTAACATTTGACGATTTTGAGTGCCAATGCGTTATCGGCCAACCAGGAACGACCTATTACAAGCCCGAAAACAAACTATAGTTTCTTGGTCATCGTCCTATAGTTTCCCGACCATCGTCCTATAGTTTCCTGCTCGGTTTTCTATAGCTTTGACTATGCCTAATTTTACTTCACACTTTTTGGTTCATTTTCCGAAATTACTTTACACAATAAATTCATTTTCCTAA
>CALUML010000039.1 GCA_944321745.1 uncultured Bacteroidales bacterium | reverse complement strand
CGATGGCAATGGCGATGATGGACGTTTCGCCCACCGAGCCGGGGATGAGGCCTATCACGCCGTCCCAGAAGCCGAGCGGCTGGCCGAGTATGCCTGTGAGGTGGGCGGTGGAGGTGGCGGCCGTGCCTACCTGACCCAGCGGCGTGGCTCCGGAGAACGCATCCACAACCTGGCCTCCGCCGAAGCCGAAAGCCGCATCGGTGCGTACCCACACCTTGTCGCCCGACATGGCGGTTGGGTAGGCGAAGAAAAGGAACGCGCGGGTGATAAGTGCCACGTTGAAGATGTTCATGCCCGTGCCACCGAACACCTCCTTGGCGAAGATGACGGCGAACGCCGTGGCCACGGCCACCATCCACAGCGGCGTGTCCACCGGCACGATGAGCGGGATGAGGAAGCCCGTGACGAGGAAGCCTTCCTGTATTTCGTGCCCTTTGATTTGCGCGGAGATGAATTCAATGCCCAACCCCACGATGTACGACACGAGCAGCAGCGGCAACACGGCCAGGAAGCCGTAGAAGAACGTGCCCCAGAAGCCCATCTGCTGTCCGATGGCCAGGAAGTGTTGGTACCCCACGTTGTACATACCGAACAGCATAGCCGGTACGAGTGCCAGCACGACGATGATCATCGTGCGTTTCGAGTCGGTCGCGTCGTGGATGTGCGCCCCCATCTTCGCGGTCGTGTTGGGCACGAAGAGGAAGGATTCGAAGCCTTCGAATACCGAGTGAAGCTTTTCGAATTTGCCGCCCTTCTCGAAGTTCGGCTTTATTTTGTCAATGTAGTTTCTTAATGCGCTCATAATTATTCTACTTCTGATTTTAAGTAATCCAGGGCTTCACGCACGATGGCTTGAAGCGGCAGTTTGGAAGTATCAACGAACTCGCACAGGGCAAAGTCTTCGGGAGCCACTTCGTAGGCCCCGAGGTTTTCCATCTTGTCGATGTTCTTGGCGAGCATGGCCTTGATGAGGAATTCGGGTAGGATGTCCATGGGCAGCACCTTGTCGTACTCGTTCGTCATGATGATGCCGCGCCGGCCTCCCATGAGGCGGGCGTCCCACTTGAATTGCACCTTGCCGAATACCTTTTCCACGAGCGGGCATTTCATCAGCTTGCTGAAGTACAGGTTCGTGTTGCTGAAGCGCGTGAATCGCGGCATGGCCCAGCCCAGCAGCTCGTGCGTCTCGCTGCCTTCGTCCAGCACGGTGATTTGCGTGGCGTAGGGGTCGATCGCGCCGTCGGCCTCGATTTGCAGGCCGCTCAGCACGTTGCCGCTGATGTAGCGCAGGGGGATGCCCGTGTGCACGTTGCCCTTCACGATGGGGGCGATGCTTGCGCCCGGCAACATGCGGTAGTATTGCGTTTCGCAGGCTTCGGGTCCGGTGAGCGCCACCAGGCGGCTCAGATCCACGATGCCTTTGGTGAACAGGCGGCCTATGAAGAGCACGTCCTGCACGCCCACCGTCCACACCACCTCGCCCTTGTTCACGGGGTCTACGTGGTTGATTTGCACGCCCACGTTGCCGATGGGGTGGGGGCCTTCATATTCGGTCACTTCCACGCCGTGCACCATGCGGAAGTCGGTGCTCTTGCTGCCCGCCCGCAGGCCCAGGTGCACCTTGCCTTCGGTGAGCTTGCCCAGCGCGTCGATGCCCGCCTGGAAGTCGTCGAACTGGCCGTGCAGCACGAACTCGTGGTCTGGTGCCAGCGGGGCCGAGTCGAATGCGGAGATGAAGATGGCCTTGGGGGCTTTGTCGGGGTTGGCAATCACGTCGTAGGGGCGTTGCTTGATGTAGGGCCAGAGCCCGGCCTGCAGCAGGGCGGCTTTGACTTCTTCGCCCGAAAGTTGCGCGAGGGGTTTGAAACCGAACTTTTCGTATTCGGTTTCCGGGTCGCGAGCAATGGTGATGCTCAATACTTTTCGTCTCTCGCCCCGGTTCACTGCGGTCACTTCCCCGCTCACGGGCGACACGAAATTCATGCTTTCAACCGTTTTGTCATGAAATACGGGAGTCCCGGCCTTCACCTTGTCACCGGCCTTTACCATCACCTTGGGCACGATGCCGTGGTAGTGGTCAGGGATGATGGCTATCACGTCCGAAGGCATCGCGCTGCCCACGGTCGGTCGCGCCTTCCCGCCGATTTCAATGTCCAAACCGCGTTTCGTCTTAATTAGGTTCGCCATATTGAATGATGTATTGTATTGATAATATGTTTCCTGCCTCAAGCTCCCTCCGCGCCACGGAGGACGGGCGGGGTGTCTGTTCGGATTGATTGTCAATAAAATATGCAGTGCTAAAAAAACACCGCAAAAGTAAACATTTTTTCACGGATGAGGAAGAGATTAAAGAATTATTTCTGTAATTCGTCGCTTCCGTCAGCGAGGTTGCGTGAGTTCGGGTTAAGGAAGCGTAGAGGCATCCGGCAAAATGCTGGATGCCTTGCGCGTATTTATTCCGAACTTTATGTAATGTAAATGGTCATAAAAAAGGAGCAAATGCACGATAAGCGTTTGCTCCTTTCCTATATATGGCGGTATGGTTTATTTCTTGAATAGGTAATCCAGGATACTTTTCCGATGCTCTATCAGCAGCTCTATCAGCATGGCCACGAAAGCACCTATCACGCCGCAGATGACCAGGTAGAAGATGCGCCCGTACACGGGGCGGGGCATTACCATGAAGCCATCGGGCAACACCACGGGGGCGGTGCAGTTGGCCAGTTCCGCTTCGCGCTTCCCTTTCAGTTTTTGCAGGAATAGCAGGTCGCCGTACAGCATCTGGCGTTCCTGTTCGCCAAATAGCAGGGTGTTCCATTTTATTTGCGCCTGCATGTATGGTTCATGCAGGTAGGTGATGGTGGCCATGCTGTCTATGCGGTGGATTTCGGCATCCAGCAGGCTGATTTCGCCTTGCAGGTTCGCCCGCTTCACGTTGAACTCTTTCACTAACCGTTCGTTGCGGTTGAAATAGTCGGTGAACGCTTGTTCGAAGGCGGGCAACTGGCGCACGTTCTTTGTCTTCACCCGGAAGTACAGCCGGTTGGGCATGCGTACGTTCAAGGTGTCTTCCAGCGAATGCCGCCGTTTGAAGTCCACCATGTCCGGCGTGCTGTCGTTCAGGTAGTCTATCACGTAGAACGACTCGATGCCCGCGATGTTGCGGGCGATGCTGTCGGGCAGCCCCAGTTTGGTGGATAGCTTGGTGTCATCGCTCAAAGGCGACGATAAAGCCAGCTGTTGGGTGACTTCCATGACGGTCTGCGAGATGCTGCCGTTGAGTATGGCCATGGCTTCGGCCTTGTATTTGCGGTTTTCCGTGCGGCCTAAGTATAGGGCTACCGCTACGCTGGCGGCGAGCACCACGAGTGTTACCGCCCAGTTGCGGCACAGCATGCGCAGCCAGTTGCCCAACAAGCGCAGGATACCCCAGCCCAGCCGCTTCAGCCAGTTGAAAAACATTCGGATCAAGTCCAGCAGGTTCAGTTCTTTCGAATTGTTTTCTTCCATATTTAGTTGGTTGTTTAATCGTGAAATTGTGGAATCGTTTAAGCGTTTAATCGATTTTCCGGTTCCTCATCTTCCTCATCTTCCTCATCTTCCTCATCTTCCTCATCTTCCTCATCTTCCTCATCTTCCTCATCTTCCTCATCTTCTTCCCATACCTTGACCGGTTTTTGCGGGCCTTGATGCCGGTAGACAATGGCCAGCGTTACGCCGGTAAGCAGGCCGGCCAGATGCCCTTCCCACGAGGTGGGGTCGTCTTCTTGCCAAGGGAATACGTGCCACACCATATTGCCGTACAAAAATACAACAAATAATGAAATGGCAGCCAATGGGACATGTTTTCTTAATATCCCGCTGGTAAACAGGAAGAAGGCCAGCGCGTAAATCACCCCGCTTGCCCCGATGTGCCAGTTGGCCCGGCCGATGCACCACAGCACGATGCCGCTGACCAGGTAAGACAGCAGGAGAATACGCCCGGCCAGCGGACTGTAGAAATAGTACAGCACCGATGCCAGGATGAAGAACGACAGTAGGTTGTTGAACAGATGCTCCCAATCAGCGTGGATAAATGCGCAAGCCAGCACGCCCCATGCTCCCTCCAGGCGGCGCGGGTAAATGCCTGCCGTGTGGAAGTCCCACCCCATGCCCTTTTCCAGGATGAAACTTAGGAACATGCACACGACCAACAGGAAAGGAATAAAGACGGCTTGCTTCAGCCGCTTTTTCTCCTCCGTGCCATCGTCCTTTTCCAAGGAAAACATTTTAGTTACGAGTTACGAGTTACGAGTTACGAGTTAGGGGTTACGAGCTACGAGCTACAAGTTATGAGCTACGAGTTCTATGCGGAGTATGTCTGCCTGCTGCCGCTACTCGCTACTTGTAGCTTGTAACCCGTAACTTGTAGCTTGTAGCTTGTAGCTTGTAGCTTGTAGCTAACTACAATGCTTCATAAAATGCCACGATGGTGCGGATGCCTTTTTCAAATTGGCTGGTCATGAAGCTTTCGTTTGGGGAGTGAATGGCATCCGACTCCAAACCGAAGCCCATCAGGATGGACTTGACCCCCAACACGCGTTCGAACACCGGCACCACGCCGATGCTACCACCGCTGCGCACGGGTAACGGCCTCTTGCCATACACTTGTTGGTAGGCCTGTTCGGCGGCCTTGTATACGGGCAAGTCGATGGGGCACACATAGGGTTCGGCACCATGCATCCATTCTACTTGCACGTCCACGTAGTTGGGTGCGATGGACCGGATGTGGTCGGCCACCAGGGTGGCTATCTTGTCGGGCTGCTGGTGGGGTACCAGACGGGCGGACAGTTTGGCGTAGGCCTTGGCTGGCAGCACCGTCTTGCTGCCTTCGCCGGTGTAGCCGCCCCACATGCCGCACACGTCGAGCGACGGGCGGATGCCGGTGCGTTCCACGGTGGAGTAGCCTGTTTCGCCGTGCAGCTCCCGGATGCCGACGCTCTGCTTGTATGCCGTTTCGTCGAATGGAATTTGCGCCATCAGTTCCCTTTCTTCCGGCGACACCGTGTCTACATCGTCGTAGAAGTGCGGAATGGTGATGTGCCCGTCCGCGTCGACCAGCCGTGCGATGATTTTCGAAAGCTCGACGAGGGGATTGGCCACCGCCCCGCCGAACAAACCCGAGTGCAGGTCGCGTGCGGCGGCAGTCACTTCTATCTGCCAATAGGCCAAGCCGCGCAGACCGGTGGTAATGCTGGGCACGTCTTCGGCGAACATGCCCGTGTCCGATACAAGGATGGTGTCGCAGGCCAGCAGGTCCCGGTGTTCCCGGCAGAAGTCTTCCAGGTTGGGCGAGCCTATTTCCTCTTCTCCTTCTATCAGGAACTTCACGTTGACAGGCAGGCTGTTTGTTTTTGTCAGATATTCAAATGCTTTGGCGTGCATGAACGATTGCCCTTTGTCGTCGTTCGCCCCGCGCGCATAAATCCGCCCGTCTCTGATTGTCGGCTCGAAGGGGTCGCTTGCCCACAATTCCAAGGGCTCGACCGGCATCACGTCATAGTGCCCGTACACCAGGATGGTGGGCAGCGCATCACCCACCCGTTTTTCTGCAAATACTACCGGGTTGCCTTTCGTGGGCAACACTTCCGCACGGTCCACGCCGGCTTCCAACAGCAACTCCGCCCAGCGGGTGGCGCACCGTTGCATGTCGTCCCGGCGTTCGGAGTGGGCACTGATGCTCGGTATGCGGATGAGCGAGAAAAGTTCTTCGTAAAACCGTCCCCGGTTTTTGGAAATGTAGGTTTGGATGTCCATATCAGTGTTTAATGATTAATGATTAATGATTAATGTTTAATGATTAGTGTTTAGTGAGCTATGGGGAAGCCTCAGCGTATGCGACTTGTAGCTCGTAACTTGTAGCTCATAGCTCGTTTGCAAATATAGGTAAAAACATGGATATTTTGGCAATAAAAAAGGGAACTCGCATTGTGCGGATTCCCTTTGGTGCTTTTTGTTGAAAGGCGGAGCCGTTAGTTGGTGCGTCTTTCTTTGATGCGGGCCTTCTTGCCGGTAAGTCCACGGAGGTAGTACAGTTTGGCGCGGCGCACTTTCCCGTGTTTGTTTACGGTGATGGATTCGATGAACGGGGAATCCATCGGGAAGATACGTTCTACTCCCACGTTGCCCGACATTTTGCGGACAGTGAAGTGCTTCTTGTCGCCGTGTCCCGATATCTTGATGACATCGCCCCGGTATTCCTGGATACGTTCCTTGTTACCTTCCTTGATGCGGTAGGCTACCGTGATGGTGTCGCCGCTTTTGAACGCGGGGTGGTGCTTTTCCACCTTGAAAGCTTCTTCTGCAACTTTAATTAAGTCCATTGTTTTGGTTGTTTAATAGTTGATACAATGCGCAATATTCACAGGTCTCGCTTTGCCTGCCAGAGATTGCGCTGAATTCAGGGCGCAAAGGTACGCTTTTTATCCCGTTCTGCCAAACGTAAAAAGGTAGCCGAATGCGTATTTGCAGGAAAAATCACAGTTTAAACTTGTCGAAGAACCCGCGGCTGCGTTTTTCTTCCACCTCTTCTTCCTCTTCCACTTCTTCGGTTTCTTCGCGGCGGGGGGGAATGTATTCGCCTTGTTCCCTTTTCACAAAGCCGATGACTTCTTCCATGCCTTCCAGAAACTTGTCGAAGTCTTCTTTATAGAGGAATATCTTATGCTTTTCGTAAGTCACCTGGAGGTTGTCATCCATGCCGGAAATCTTCTTCTTGCTTTCCGTGATGGCCACGAACATGTCATCGTTCCTGCTCTTCTTTACATCCAAATAATAAATTCTTTTCCCCGCTTTGATGGCTTTGGAATAGATAATGTCGTTTTCCTTCTTGTCAACATCACTTTTCGGTTTGTCAAATTCCATAACGTGTCTGCTTTTTTTAATTCGTTTAAAATAAATGATTTGCCTTGTTGCTTCGTCTTGAAACAACAAGGGTCAAATTTCTATATTTTTTCTGAATAAAAAAAATAAATTCAAGGCTTTCTTTTTGAGGCAGAAAAGAAAAGGGAGCAACCCGGTGAAGGGTGCTCCCTGTGATGAGTTATGAGTTGTAAACTTATTCTACGATTTCGGCTTCTGTCAGATTTTTTACTCCAGGCATACTGTTGTATTTCAGAATATCGCCTTTTACCTTGATGGTTTTCCCAATGTGTTCGGGATGGTCGGCCAGGTTGTAATTGTCGCGAATGTCGCCTGCAGGCAGTTGTATGCAAATATAAGCGTCGGATGTACCTAATACCATATTGTAAGTCATGTTTTTGTCTGAAGCGTCAATATTTTCGGTGATGACGGCTTTGCTGTTGGTGTCCCATACACCGAATATGGTGCCGCTCACATACACATCAGAGCAACCATCATCGGGAGTTTCGGTGCTTTGCGGATCCTTTTCCAAAACTTCGTCTACGGTGAAGGGGTTGTTTACACCGCCTTTGTCGTCGGGGCCAATCACGATGATTTCACCTTCTTTCATGGTGAAGTTGTTCACTTCCCATGTACCGGCTTTGTTATCGGTGGAAATGTACTTGAAAGCTACCGTGATGGTTTTGCCCGCATAGGCAGACATGTCGTGTTCTACTAACGACAAGTTCCAGTTGCCTGCGTTTTCAAACGTGATGGGCAGTTGCGTCCATGTGGCGGTGGTTACATCGCCTGCATAGTCTTCCGATACCATGACGAAGATTTCTTCATCCACATTGCCCGTGTAGCGGACTACCGAGTTGAACGACATTTTGATTTTCACATCGGCGGTCATGATGATACGCGGTGAAATGAGCCAGTCTTCGTTGGCCAAATTTTCTCCCGTGTCGTTGATGTAACCCGACATTTTGGCATAACCATATGAATCTATTTCCCATTCTTGGTCGCCCGACACGCTGAATGTAGTGAAGTTGCCGAATTCTTCCGAAAGCGGTTCTTCATACGGTAGGTTTTGGTCTTCGATGACTTCCGGCTCGATCGCCCCTTCTTCTATGGTGAAGTTCTTCACTTCCCACGTACCGGCTTTAGCATCGGTCGAGAGGTATTTGAATGCCACGGTGATGGTCTTGCCGGTGTAGGCCGACATGTTGTGTTGCACTAGTTTGAGATTCCAAGTAGAGGAATTGTTGAACTCAATGGGCAGTTGTGTCCATGTGGCGGTGGTTACATCACCTGCATAGTCTTCCGACACCATGACAAAGATTTCTTCCGATACGGTACCGGCATAGCGCACCACCGATTCGAACGACATTTTGATTTGTGCGCCGCTCATGACAATTTTGGGCGAAACCAACCAGTCTTCGTTGGCCACGTTTTCTTGGGTGTCGTTGAGATAGCCCGATATTTTGGCATAGCCATAAGAGTCGATTTCCCATGTTTGTTCGCCCGACACGTTGACGGTCGTGAAGTCGCCGAAGTCACTTTCGAATGTTTCGGTGTAGGGTAAGGTTTTGTCTCCGCCGGTGGGTGGAGGGGTAGGTTCATCTACGTTGTTACAAGCTGCAAAAAACAATGCGAAAGCAGCCAGGAACGGGAAAATTTTAGTCTGTTTCATACCAATGCTATTTTTTTATGAGTGTTTAGTTGTTCTTGATGTTGAAGTCGCTTGTGGAGCGCACGTTCAGTTGGAAGTCGCCCTCATTGCGTTCTTTGTCGCGGTAGTAGCTGACTACTACGGTCATGTCACCTACGTGGCCGAGTGGGAGCGTGTCGTTGGCGAATGCGGCAAATTCGCTGGTTGATACATATATTTTTTCGCCTGTAGGGTCGGTTATTTCGCGGGCAAGAGGTACGCCGGTTATGCTGGGTTTCGGTCGTCCCCAGAATGAGTTGGTCTCATCCAGTTCAACCGGGTCGAAAGGGTCTTTCCCCCAGCCCGTGAATTCGGCATCTTCAATGACCACAAGCCGTGAATGCACTTCGCGACCGGAGTTTTTTATTTGTTCGATGGTCAGGGTGTCGGCCACCACGGCTGCCGGGTCGGGCGAGCCGACAATCTGGCAGCGGCTTATGAAGGAGGTGTAGGGGATGCGTCCCGGTTCGTAACCTTGTTTGCGGGTGTCGCTGTCGTTGTTGTAATACACGCAGCCCAACTGGTACACGTCGGCATATTTGCCGATGGCCAACCCGTTGCAGCGGATGGATATGACTTGCCCGATGGGCATCACCCCGTAGAGCGAGTTTGCGTCTATGGATATTTTCAGTCCCTGTTTGGGGTCGGCCAGGTCTTGTATAACAATGTATTTGTACATGTTGCCGTCGCGGTCGGAGGAAACGACACGCCCGGTGATGATTACATTGCTGCCTGCCGCAGGAATGCTGTCCACGCTGAACAGGTTGGCATTGCCGCTATTGGAGCGTACAGGGAAAAAGTCGCCTTTTTCAGAGGCAAACTCTTCAAGCAGCTGGGCAATGGTGTGTGTAGTTGTCCACGGGGCCGCATCGGATGGCGAGGGGGCTTCGTAGTCGAAAGGCTCGCAAGCGACAAAGGCCAAAACTCCAGCCAAGAGTATTGTTGAAAAGAATTTGTTCGCTTTCATATTACGTATAGAAGTTGTTTAAAATTTGAAGCCTACGTTGAAGAAGAAATTGAATCCCCAAGCATAGTAGTACTTGTTCGGGAACTTGTCCATGCTGCTGCGGTCGAGCGTGTCATCGGCAATGGGCAGGCGTCCTTGCTGGTAACCGCCCGTAATCATTTCCCGGTTGTTGAGAATGTTGCTCAAGCTAAGGTTGAAGTTGAGCGATTTGCGGTTCTTCAAGTAGATGAGTTTGCCGATGGAGGCATCGAGCATGAAGCCGCCTTTCAGTTTCTCCTGCGTACCCAGTGCCCGCACGGCAGCTTGGGCTTCTTCCGTGGTGGCAGCAGCCATGAGGTTGCTGCTGGTCACCTTGCTCATGTCGCAGCCGTACATTTTGATGGTGGATTCGGTGAAGCGGTTGGGGGCGAAGTCCAGGTAGTTGTTTCCGAAGTAGTTTAACGTCACGTCCACGAACCACATCTTGGGATGGAAATAATCCAGCGTGATGTTGGCGGCCAGTTGCGGGCCGTTGTTTATCTTCAGTCCCTTGGTGTAAACCGTTTCCGAAACATCAGCTTCAGCCCCGTTTTCCCAACTCTTGGTGCCCCAGGCGTTGTTCGTGTAATGGTAATCGGCTATAGTCCCGGCCACGGAGACGCTTAACCCCCAGGCGATGGGTGCGGAAAGCCCCAGTTCGATGCCTTGGTAGATTTTATTGGCATCGGTCAGCACATGGTTGATGAAGGTGTGTTCTTGATCGTCGTAGTAGCCCAGTTTTTCCGTGCTTCCGTTCACATGAGTGCGGAAAGCACTGAGCCGTCCGCGCAGGAAGGGGTAGGAGAACGTATAATTCAAATCATACGACAATATCTTTTCGCTTTGCAGGCCCGATACGCGTGTGTCCTTGATGCGTTCGGACACGTAGGCATCGCGCACCAACGGGGCGCGGGTTTCTGCCACCACGTTGGCCGAAAGGCGGTTGCGCCCGTCAATCTTATAGGTAAGCCCCGCCTTGACCGAGGGGTCGGTGAAGAACCACGTTTGCGATTTGCCGTATGATTTGACATCGTTGCCTTGTTGGATGAGGAGCTCGGCGCGTCCGTTCTTCATGTGCCCGTAGCGGTAGAATTGCGTGTAGGTGAGTTGTGCTCCTACGTAGAAGTCGATGTGCGAGAAGCTGAATTCACCCAAGGCAAAGGCCGAACCACTGGCATAGTGCATGTCGTAATCATAACCGAACACGTCTCCCTCGCCTTTTTTGATGAGGTTGCCTTGTTCGTCTACTCCGTTGAGGTCGTTTATTTTGGCGTAAGAAGGCAGCTCGAATTCCGAAGTCTCGTCACGTTCGGCGTAGGTGTCCACATCGTAGAAGCCGTTTGCTCCCAGGAGATCTTCCATCGTCTTGTAGTGCATACCCTTGGACAAACGTCCCTCGATGCCTGCGTTCAGGCGGAAGAAGTTGGTGAACTGGTTGGTGTACGTGGAGTTCAAAGCCGTTTCCATGAGGTCGTTATGGCGGCGTTCCACATAGTAGAGCGATTGCTTTTCGGGCGAAGTTACCGGAGTCTTGCGGTTTGATTCATACAAGGCTTCCCAGTCTATTTGTGAAATGTTGGGGTCGGATTGCCACAAGGCGCGTGTTTCTTCCTGCAAACCTTCATCGTTGAAGAAACTGGGCAGCTTGCGGTAGTAGTCGGGGCGCGGGTCGGGCTTGTTGGAGAACGACAGGGCCGAGTTGCTGTACTTGCTGTAATGGAAGGCGATGCCGCTGCGCAGGCTCGACTTCTCGTTTATCCTCCACACGTGCGAGAGGATGGCGGTGGGGTCGAACGACTCCACGATGCGCGAGTTGCGCTTCTTGCCGTTCTGGTAGCCCCAATAGGGGTTGTAGTAGATGGAACCGGCCAGGTCGTACACTTCCTGCACCACGCCGCCCTGTTGTGCCCGGCGGGTAGGCGCACCGTAGGCCACCAGCGACAGGCGGTGGTGGTCGTTGAATATCTTTTCGGCCGATAGGAACAGCCCCGCCGAGTTGTAGAACGTGCCGTCCACGATGCCTTCCTTCGACCAGCGTATCACGCCCGACATGGCAAAGGCCCATCCGCTGGGCAGCACGCCCGTGCCGTAGGTGTATTGGCCGCGCAGCATGTACGACCGGTTGGACAACGAACCGCTGAGATTCGACCCCGTGGCAAACGCGCTGGCACGGGTGTTGATGTTGGTGTTCGCCCCCAGGTTGCCGTAGCTGTAGGTGTTCGGGGCAAGGCCGTAGGTGAGGTCCTTGTTGCGGGTGGCGTTGTTCAGCCCGCCGAGCGACGAGTAGTTGAACAGCCCGCGTTCGGCATCCACGAAGCGCACGCCGTTGATGTAGGTGGACTCGTACTTGCCGTCGTAACCGCGGGTGCGGAAGCGCATCGGGCTGAAGTTGTAGCTGGTCTGCGAAATGTACACATCGTTGGACGAGGAGAATGACGCGCCGATGGACTGCGAGCCTTCGTCGTCGCCGTCGAGCTGGGCTTCGCTCAGTTGCAGGATGATGTCCTGCTTCAGCTCTTCCTGGATGTCGGGACGCATTTTCACATCGCCCAGGTCGGTTTCTTCATTCCCTTTCAGTTCCACCATCATGATGCGGTTGAAGTAACCTTCCTTGACGAAGGACAATTCGTCGCTGCCCGCTTCGAGGAACGTGAAGTAAAACTCTCCGTCGGTGTTGGTGCGGGTGGAGATGTTTTGCTGCAGCAGGGTGACTTTCACCCCGATGACGGGTTCGCCCGTTCCCGCGTCTTTCACCACGCCTCGGGCGGTGGTCTGTGCCGATAGTTGCCAGGTGCAGGCTGATACCAGGAGTATCCACAAGACTTTTTTCATACAAAATTATAGTTGACAGTTGATAATTTGACAATTGGCAATGCAAGTCCGCGTTCTATTTGTTTGCTGGCATAGTCCGCAGCTTTCATACAACAAACTTGTCTTAAAAAAAGTTTATGGGCTGTTCGTCGGCGGGTTGCGGTTTTGCACCGCCGCTCACTTCGATGGTCGCGTCGGCCACCTTGCCACCCAGCGGCGGGTTCAGCTTCGAGAGGCGCACGGTGAAGTGTTCCACTTGCGGGAAACGTTGGTTGAGTGCGTCGAGAATCCGCTGTGCCACATGTTCTATCAGGCGGGAGGGTTGCTCCATTTCGGCCTTCACCGTGTCGTACACCGCCTGGTAGTCCAGCGTGTCGGCCAAGCGGTCGCTGGCTCCGGCTTTGGCCGTGTCCAAGGTCATGCCAACGGTCACGATGAACGTGTTGCCGTATTTCCGTTCGTGTTTCAGGCATCCGTGGTAGGCGTGAAACTCCATGCTGTTCAATGTGATGGTAGCCATGTCGTGAATGTTTAATGGTTAATGGTTGATTTTTAACGGGTGCAGGCCGGGCATTCGCCCTTTCCTACAGGGTGCAAATTTAATATCTTTTTACTATTCCGCAAGCAAATTGTCGTTAAGATGAGGTTAAGAACGGATGAACCTCCCGTTTTCCCTGCTTCCTTTTTCCTTTTTCATGGGCATATGTTTTCCTGTTTATGCGGGAATGTTTTCCAACCCTCCAGCATAAGTTTTACTGCCCACAGTTATGGGTTGTACGACCCATAACTGTGAGTCGTACGACCCACAACTGTGGGTTGTATAACCCATAACTGTGGGCAGTAGAATATTCCCGCATAAGTTGGAAAACATTCCCGCATGAATTGGAAAACATCCCCGCATGAATTGGAAAACTTATGCGGGCAAAATGGAAAACTTCAAGAGAGAAATGATTACTTTTGCAGCCCGGAATCGGGAAAAATTCCCCTTTCAAGCAAGACATATGATAGAAATTATCCCCGCCCTCGACATCATCGGGGGCAAATGCGTGCGCCTGACGCAGGGCGACTACGGGCGGAAAACCGTGTACGGCGACGACCCGGTGGAGGTGGCCAGGCGGTTTGCCGATGCAGGGTTGCGCCGCTTGCACGTGGTGGACCTGGACGGGGCGAAAGCGCAGCATATCATTAATTATAATGTATTGGAGCGGATAGTCGCCCGCACCGCCCTGGAGGTGGACTTTGGGGGCGGGCTGAAGTCCGACGACGACCTGCGCATCGCCTTCGAATGCGGGGCAAGCATGGTGACCGGGGGAAGCATTGCGGTGAAAAGCCCGGCGGTCGTCGCCTCGCGGATAGCCCGCTACGGCGGCGACCGCATCATACTGGGAGCCGACGTGCGGGATGGGAAAATAGCCGTTGGCGGCTGGCAGGAGACCACGGAGCAGGACTTGATGCCTTTCGTCGAAGGATACATGCGGCAAGGCATCCGCAAGGTGATATGCACCGACATCGGGCGCGACGGCATGTTGGGCGGGCCGGCCATCGACCTGTACCGTGCCATGCTGGAAGAGCAGCCCGGTTTGTACCTCATCGCCAGTGGCGGGGTGGGGACACTCTCCCACATTGAGCAGCTGGCGCAGGCCGAGGTGCCGGCTGTCATCGTGGGCAAAGCCATTTACGAAGGACGGATACCCTTGGACGGCATCACGCGCCTTCTGTTGCAAAAATAAAGACGGCAGGCACGCCACATTTGGAAATTAAGGCTATCTTTGTCCGCTTTTTCGGGAATTTCAGACGGTTCCCCACAGAAAGCTCAGATAGTTTGCTGTAACCCGTAACTTGTAACTTATAACTCGATATGTTGAAAGAAATTCTCTCCATCGGCGGCAAGCCGGGACTTTTCAAGATGGTATCGCAGGCCAAAAACATGCTGATAGTAGAGTCATTGACCGACGGTAAGCGCACACCGGCGTTTGCACGCGACAAAGTGGTGTCGCTGGGCGACATCGCCATCTACACCCAGACGGGCGAAGTGCCGCTGGGCAAGGTACTCCATGGCATTTGGGAAAAGGAAGACGGCAAGCCCGTATCCATTGACCCGAAGTCGGACAACGACACCCTGCGCGGCTACCTGGCCGAGGTGTTGCCCGACTTCGACCGTGACCGTGTGTATCCGAGCGACATCCGCAAGATGCTGATGTGGTACAACCAATTGGTAAGCAAGGGGCTCACCGACTTCCTGCCCGCCGAAGAGGATGCGAAGGAAGAAGAAACCCAGCCCGAAGAAAACGCGGTTAAGGAATAAGGCTGGCATGGCGACCGTACAATCCATCTGCCAGTTGATAGAGGGCGTGGCTCCGCTTACCTTGCAGGAGGGGTACGACAACGCCGGGTTGCAGGTAGGCCGTGCGCAGATGGAAGTGCGCGGCGTGCTGCTGTGCATCGACGTGACCGAGGCCGTGGTAGCCGAGGCCGTGGCGAAGGGGTGCAACCTCATCGTGTCGCACCACCCGCTGCTGTTTGCCGGGCTGAAGCGGCTCACCGGGCAGAGCGAGGTGCAACGTTGCGTGATGGAGGCCGTGAAGCACGACATTGCCATCTATGCGGCACACACCAACCTGGACAACGTGTTGCCGGGCGTGAACGGCAAGATAGCCGAAAAGATAGGCCTCCGCCATGTGCGCATCCTGCGACCGATGGCCGATGCCTTGCTCAAGCTGGTAACCTACGTGCCGGCGGCCCAGGCCGATGATGTGCGTCGGGCATTGTTTCAGGCCGGGGCGGGCTGCATCGGGCGTTACGATGCTTGCAGCTACAATGTGGACGGGGTGGGTACGTTCCGTCCCGGCGTAGGCACCCGTCCGTTTGCAGGCACGCCGGGCGAACTGCACCGCGAGGCAGAAACCCGGGTGGAAGTCATCCTGCCGCGCCATCTCATGCCGCAGGTGGTAGCTGCTTTGCAGACCGCGCATCCGTATGAAGAACCGGCATTCGACCTCCTCCCACTGGTCAATGACTGGCAACAGGCCGGGGCGGGCATTGTGGGCGAACTGCCCGAGGCCGAGCCGGAAAAAGCTTTTCTGTTGCGTTTGAAAGACGTATTTCATGTACCCGCCATCCGCCACACCAAGTGGCTGGATAAACCTGTGCGGCGGGTGGCGGTGTGTGGCGGGGCGGGCAGCGGCTTCTTGCGCGATGCCCTGCGTGCCGGGGCAGACGTGTTCATTTCCGGCGATTTCAAATACCACGAGTTCTTTGCGGCGGAGGGGCGCATCCTGATTGCGGACATCGGGCATTATGAGAGCGAGCAGTTCACTAAGGACATTTTTTATGAGATAATTAGAAAAAAAATGCCTAACTTTGCCATCCAAATTTCAGACATAAATACAAATCCTATAAACTATTTGTAATCAATGGCTACAAAGACGAAAGTAGAAAAAGAAGCTACGGTGGAAGAAAAGCTCAAATCGCTTTATGAACTCCAGAAAGTGGTTTCGAAGATAGATGAAATCAAGACGTTGCGCGGCGAGCTTCCGCTCGAAGTGCAGGACTTGGAAGACGAAATCGTGGGGCTGAACACCCGGCTGGAAAACATCAATGCCGAAATACAGAACATCAACACAACCATCTCGGACAAGAAGCACGAAATAGAGGAATCCAAGTCCAAGATAGCCAAATACAAAGAACAACAGGAAAACGTGCGTAACAATCGCGAATACGACAACCTGTCCAAGGAGGTAGAATACCAGGAACTGGAAATCGAATTGAGCGAGAAGCGCATTCGCGAAGCCCAGGTTGCCAAGGAAAGCAAGACGGCGGAAAAAGCAGAAACCACCTCGCGCTTGGCCGAACGTAAACTGGATTTGGAGCAAAAGAAAAGCGAACTGGATGAAATCGTGGCCGAAACGAAGCAGGAGGAAGAGCGGCTGCGCGGCAAGGCCAAGGAGATAGAAGGCCACATCGAAGAACGTCTGCTCACGGCCTTCAAGCGTATCCGCAAAAACGCCCGCAATGGTTTGGCCGTGGTGTACGTGCAACGCGATGCTTGTGGGGGCTGCTTCAACAAGATACCGGCACAACGTCAGTTGGATATCCGTTCGCGCAAGAAAATCATCGTGTGCGAATACTGCGGGCGCATCCTGGTGGACCGCGATTTGGCCGGGGTGGGCAACGAAGAATAACCGCCCCATACCTATATAATAATATGTATAAGCAAAAGACCGTCGAGGGCAACCGGGATGGTCTTTTGCTTTTATTGTAATGAATAGCGAAAGTCGGGTAATAGATAAACAAGCCTTGTACGATTACTTGCATGGCCTTGGCATCCGGTACGAAGTGACGGAGCATCAGGCCGTGTACAGCATGACCGAGCTGTACGAAGTGTCCCTGCCTTACCCCGGGGCGATAGCCAAGAACCTTTTTGTGCGCGATGACAAGCGGCTGCACTATTACCTCATCAGCGTGAAAGGCGACAAGCGGGTGGATCTGAAGGCACTCCGGCGCAGCCAGGGCACGCGCCCCCTAAGCTTTGCGGGAGAAGACGAGTTACGGGATATCCTGCACCTCAAGCCCGGTGCGGTCACACCCTTCGCCCTGTTGAACGATGCTCAGTGCCGGGTGCATTTCTTCCTTGACCGCGACTTTTTGGCATTCCCGGGGATGATAGGCGTACACCCCAACGACAATACCGCCACTGTGTGGCTGCACACCGCCGATCTGTTGCGCATCATCGCCGGGCATGGCAACGCGGTGAAGCTTATTTGATTTTCTTCACTTCACCATGCTAATACCCAGCCACACCAACAGCAAACCGATCACCACGCTTGCCGCCACGTAAGCAAATGCCAGCCACGCATGTCCCGATTGGAGCAAATTCACATTCTCAAGCGCAAAAGTGGAAAACGTAGTAAATCCGCCGCAAAATCCCGTCATGAAGAACGCCCGAAGCCCCGTGGTGGACGGCACATGCCGTTCGAATAAGCCAAAGAGTACCCCAATCAACAGGCAGCCCGCCATGTTCACCACAAAAGTAGCCAAAGGAAAATGGTGTGGGAAACACCGCCCCACCCACAGGCTTGTCAAATAACGCAGCATGCTCCCGATTCCCCCGCCAAGTCCTATTAAAACAAGTGAACGCAATAGCATAAATCGTTGGTAATATTGTTATGTAGCATGGATACCATTACCCGAATATCTCCCTCAGTTCTTTGTTGCTCAGCTTGCCTATCCAGCTTTCGCCGCTCGCCACGGTCATGTCCGCCAGGTGCTTCTTTTGCTGAATCATGTCGTTGATGCGTTCCTCGAAGGTGTCTTTGGTGATGAAGCGGTGTACCATGACGTTCCGTTGTTGGCCGATGCGGTAGGCGCGGTCGGTGGCCTGTGCCTCCACGGCGGGATTCCACCACAGGTCGTAGTGGATGACGTGCGAGGCGGCGGTGAGGTTCAGCCCCGTCCCGGCAGCCTTGAGCGAAAGGATGAATACCTTGTCGCTCCGGAGGCTTTGGAAACGCTCCACCATTTCCTGACGCTGCTTCACGCTGCATCCGCCGTGGTAGAACAAGGGGCGTTGTCCCAACCGTTCTTCGATGAAGCGCACCAGCAAGTCGCCCATCTC